>DAOWEP010000090.1 GCA_030638455.1 Gammaproteobacteria bacterium | reverse complement strand
GTTCTATTGGTAATTTTGATATTGCTGAGGCTGTAGTCGCGGCCGGTACCAAGCTGGAAAAGAAGGAAATCCGCATGCCGGAGGGATCAATACGCATGATTGGAGATTATGAGGTCGAAGTACACTTGCATGCAGATGTAAATGCCCATCTCAAGGTGAGCGTAGTGGCTGATGAGTCTGAAGCTGGAGCTGACGCATAGGCTTAAGGTCAAGTAGAGAACTTACTGTCTATAACACCACTAAAACCGGGGCTGCCAAACGCGCAGTCCCGGTTTTTTTATGGACAGGATGACCGGTATGCCGTGATGCCATGGATGGCAAGGAGCGGCGATTTCAGGATGTCAGATCTGTACATGATTGACGATAAACAAGTTTTAACTATTCAAGTCTTTTAAGTTGAAAATTATTAACGGATACTATTGAGTCTGATCCAGCATCGTTGCATTATTGTGCTGCTCCATGAGGTACTATGGAGCATGAAATCAGATTTAGGATAGTAATGTCTTCGTGTCATATATAATACCTTCAGGGCATAATAATAATGCAAGAACCCAACGACTCAACACGTAACGATTCAACCTACTATGAAGATGAAGAAGTAGCTTCATTAAAAATTCCGCCTCATTCTATTGTTGGTGAACAATCCGTGCTGGGTGGTTTGTTATTGGATAACAGCGCATGGGATCAGGTAGCAGATTGTTTGGTAGAGCTGGATTTTTACCGGCATGATCACCGCTTGATTTTTAATGCCGTCCGCGCGCTTTCAGAAGAGAATCAGCCATTTGATGTGATTACCCTGTCCGAGTGGCTGAAGAAAAATAATCAGTTTGAAGAGGTCGGAGGCCTGGCATTTCTTGGTCATCTGGTAAAAGAAACGCCAAGTGCAGCGAATATCAAGGCCTACGCAAATATCGTGCGAGAACGTTCTATGTTACGCCAAATGATACAAGCGGGAACGGTTATAGCAAATACTGCCTATCAACCACAGGGCAGGCCAACTAAAGATCTCCTGGATATGGCTGAGCAGGAGGTATTTCGAATTGCTGAGCAAGGTGAGCGTGGACGTAACGGTCTGATAGGAATTCAGGCGCTATTAGCCAAGGCGGTGGATCGAATTGATGAGCTGCAAGGGCAGGACGGAGGCTTAACAGGTGTTCCCACTGGTTTTACTGAGTTTGATAATATGACCTCGGGTCTGCAAAGGTCGGATCTAATTATCGTTGCCGGTCGACCTTCTATGGGCAAGACCACCTTTGCCATGAATATTGCCGAAAATGCAGCTATCAAGCACAACAAAGCGGTTGCTATTTTTAGTATGGAAATGTCTGGCGAGCAATTGTCTATGCGTATGATGTCATCTCTTGGGAGGGTTGATCAGCATAAGGTGCGTACTGGTGATCTGGATGACTATGACTGGCCACGAATTACCTCAGCAGTTGGCATTCTGGACAAGGCACCAATATTTATTGACGATACTCCTGCACTGAGTCCTGTTGAGCTACGTGCACGTGCAAGGCGGTTAGCGCGAGAGCATGATCTGGGGATGATCGTTATCGACTATTTGCAATTAATGCAGGGTTCTGGAAAGAACGACAATAGAACCGCAGAGATTTCAGAAATCTCACGATCATTGAAGGCCCTGGCGAAGGAGTTGAATGTACCGGTAGTGGCCTTGTCACAGCTTAACCGTAGTCTGGAACAGCGGCCCAATAAACGACCTGTGATGTCTGATTTAAGAGAGTCGGGTGCAATTGAGCAGGACGCTGACGTGATCGTGTTTATTTACCGTGATGAGGTTTATAATGAGGACAGTCCGGACAAGGGAACTGCGGAGATCATTATTTCCAAGCAGCGTAATGGAGCTATAGGTAAATCCCGATTGACCTTTTTAGGTAAGTACACCCGTTTTGAGAATCTTGCACCCGGATACTATGGGGGTGATGCATATCAGGGTGGTGGTCAACAGGACTCTGGTTATCAAGATACGGGTTATCAGGAAACTGGTTTTCAAGGCGCTTCTTATAACTCTTCTCATCATAACAAGGACGGTTCATGAGCCGTAATCCGGTAGCGCCCGGACATGCCGTCCAGGCACATATCAATCTCAACTCTCTCAGGTATAATCTAGATCAAGTTCGCCAGCGTGCACCGAAAAGTCGTGTGCTGGCTGTGATCAAGGCCAATGCGTATGGTCATGGCCTGATCCGGGTAGCCAATGCATTGGAAGGGGCTGATGCCTTCGCAGTAGCAAGACTGGAAGAGGCCGCCCAATTACGGTCAGCCGGCATTCAAAAACCCATCGTGCTGCTGGAAGGAGTACAGGATGTGCAATCACTGGCAATGGCATCAAGTTTGTCATGTCAGATAGTGGTTCATTCAGAGTATCAGCTGGATTTGTTATGTCTTTCTCCTGAATTAAAAACTCCGGCATTAAAGACCCCCGTGGATGTTTGGCTAAAGCTGGATACCGGCATGCACAGGCTTGGCCTATCTCCTGATTCATTTCCGCATGTTTGGCAATCTTTGAAAGAGAACAGTGCAGTCGCAGAGAATATTCGTTTGATGACGCATCTGGCCTGTGCAGATGAACTGAATCACCCGGCAACGAACAAACAGTTGGCGCTATTCCGGGAAATTACGAATGGTATAGATGCGGAACGCTCTATTGCGAATTCTGCTGCAATTCTTTCCTGGCCTGATGCTTATTCAGAGCCTAATCAGGCGTGGGTGCGTCCCGGTGTTATGTTATACGGTGTGTCACCTTTTGCTGGCAAGACTGCAGATGAGCAGGGATTGAAACCGGTGATGACACTTTCCAGTAGCTTGATTGGAGTTAATCTGTGCAAAAAGGGGGATGCTATTGGTTATGGTGGAATATGGGAATGTCCTGAGGATATGCCAGTGGGTATTGTGGCAATAGGTTATGGAGACGGTTATCCACGTCATGTTGATGAGGGTACACCGGTATTGTTAAATGGAAAACGCGTGCCCATCGTTGGCAGGGTTTCAATGGATATGATTACAGTTGATTTGCGGAATCAGCCTTCAGCACAGGTGGGAGACCCGGTTATATTGTGGGGTGAAGGCTTGCCAGTTGAGGAGGTTGCCCAGCATGCCGGTACGATTGCTTATGAGCTGTTGTGCCAGGTAACATCAAGGGTCGCGTTTGTAGACAGTAAGATAGAGGATTAAGGTAGAGGAATAAAGATGGCAGTTTGTTGTGGCTAAGGAAAAAACATTATTCAGTTGTACTGGATGCGGGGCACAGGCACCTAAATGGGCTGGGCAATGCGGTGACTGCGGTGCATGGAATACAATGATCGAAATGATTTCTACCCCGGTTTCAACCAACCCCAGATTTTCAGGGTATGCTGGAGGTGCGGCAAATTCGGCCGCGCAGCGTCTGGCGGAGGTAGAATTTACCAGTGAGATACGGATATCTACTGGCATAGCAGAGCTTGACCGTGTGCTTGGAGGTGGTTTGGTTGCGGGGTCTGTTACATTGATTGGTGGAGACCCGGGTATCGGCAAATCTACCTTACTGTCTCAAACACTGGCGAAACTTTCTGACAAGATGTCGGTGCTATATGTTACGGGGGAAGAGTCCAAGCAGCAGGTTAGCATGCGTGCACATCGCCTTGAGTTAAAGAGCGATGAATTGAAGTTGCTTACAGAAACTTCTGTTGAAAGAATAATCTCGGTAGCAAAAAATGAATCGCCACAGATAATGGCAATCGATTCCATTCAAACGGTCTATACCGATATTTTACAGTCTGCGCCCGGTTCAGTGGCCCAGGTACGAGAGAGCGCTGCGCAACTTGTTCGTTTTGCAAAGCAAAATAATACGGCCCTGTTTCTGGTTGGGCATGTTACCAAAGAAGGCACCCTGGCAGGGCCGCGTGTGCTGGAGCATATGGTGGATAGCGTATTATATTTTGAAGGAGACCCCGGTAGCCCATACCGTGTGATACGTGCGATTAAAAACCGGTTTGGTGCGGTAAATGAGCTGGGTGTTTTTGCAATGACCGATAAAGGGCTACGTGAGGTCAGTAACCCTTCCGCTATTTTTCTTTCGCGCCATGAAGAGCCGGTGTCCGGTAGTGTCATCATGGTAACGCGTGAAGGTAGTCGCCCGATGTTGGTGGAGGTGCAGGTACTGGTCGATGAAAGTCATCTTGGGAATCCTCGTCGGGTTACGCTTGGGCTGGAGCAAAACCGCCTTGCCATGTTGTTGGCCGTCCTGCATCGGCATGGTGGAATTGCCATGTATGATCAGGATGTTTTTGTGAATGTAGTTGGTGGTATCCGAATAAATGAAACGGCAGCAGACCTGCCAGTGCTGTTAGCGGTGTTGTCCAGTTTCAGGAGCAAGCCGTTACCGGAAGATTTAATCGTGTTTGGGGAAGTGGGGCTTGCAGGAGAGATTCGTCCTGTTCCCAATGGTCTGGAGCGAATTCGTGAAGCAGCCAAGCATGGATACAAACGGGCAATCGTTCCAAAGGCCAATGCGCCGAAAAAATCTTCCATTAAAGATATGGAGATTATTCCGGTTCAGCGTTTGAGTGAAGCAATAGAGCAAGCTATATAGAAGCAATGACTTATGGGCGCCTCTAATAATTCATGAACGCGTATCTTGAGTTCAAAATTCGTCACTTCTACGTTGTAAAACTTGCTAATAGCCCGCTATTACCTGCATTTTGCGCCTTGAATTGACAAAATCAGAATCTCAATCTGACGCATCCAGAATTATTAGAGGTGCCCTTATTAACCTTTCGGTATACACCTATGGGCCGATATAGAGCACCTGAGCCTTTAGGCTCAAAATACATCACGTCCGAAGGGAAAAAGAAACTGGACGAAGAGTTTGACTACCTTTGGAGGGTCAAAAGACCGAGGGTCACGAGGATATTGTCTGAGGCCGCTGCAGAAGGAGACCGATCTGAAAATGCAGAATATATCTATCGAAAAAAGCAGCTGAGGGAAATTGACAGGCGCGTCCGCTATCTAAAAATTCGCCTGGAAGACATTGTGGCAGTAGACAGTGTTCCTGATAGTCAGGATAAGATTTATTTTGGTGCCTGGGTCAGTATTGAAGATGAAAAAGGTAATCTGCTGGAATACCGGATTGTCGGCCCAGACGAAACGGGGCATGATTCTGCCTACATAAGCATGGATTCACCGGTTGGTAAGGCATTGCTGGGAAAATCGGTAGATGATGAAGTGAAGGTGAACCTTCCTGAACGAAAAGCTGTCTTTACAGTAACGGGTATTCGATACGAGTCATAAGCAGTTCCAGATAATCTCAAGAATATTGACCAAATAAGCCTTCTTGAGGTTAATTTCTTGATTTTCCATAAATTTATTGCGCTTTCTGCGTGTTTCGTATGAGTAATAATCTATGGTTCGCTATATAATGGCTCATTATTCACAGGCTTAGTCTTTATGTATAACGAGTATTTTGGATTAACGGATACCCCCTTCTCGATTGCACCGGATCCGCGCTATCTCTACATGAGCGATCAGCATCGGGAGGCATTGGCGCACCTGGTGTTTGGAATGAGCACGGGTGGAGGTTTTATCCTGCTGACCGGAGAGGTTGGAACGGGCAAGACTACCGTCTGCCGTTGTTTGCTTGAGCAGGTACCCGAGAATGCAAATGTCGCGCTCATTCTTAACCCTAAGGTGAAGGCGTATGAATTGCTGGCGACGATATGTGATGAACTGGGGATCGAATATCCGAAGGGTGAAACCAGCATCAAGGCATTGGTCGATTGTATTAACCGGTATCTTCTGGATGAATATGCCAGGGGCCGTAAAACAGTGGTTATTCTCGAGGAGGCACAAAATCTTGATGCGGATGTGCTGGAGCAATTGCGGTTGCTGACTAACCTGGAGACCAACGAGCACAAGCTGCTACAGATTGTAATGCTGGGCCAGCCTGAATTACTGGACATGCTGGCAAGCCCGAAAATGAGTCAATTATCACAGAGGATCACTGCCCGTTATCACCTCAAGGCCCTCCCCCGAAAAGAAGTTGATGCATATGTAAACCATCGGTTGTCTGTTGCGGGCTTGCATCGGATCCTGTTTCCTGAATCAACCCTGAATTTATTGTATCGCTTGAGCGGAGGCATTCCCAGGCGAATCAACCTGCTTTGTGATCGGGCGTTATTGGGCGCATATGTAAATGGCCGTCATCAGGTGGATAGCAAAATTCTAAAGAAAGCGGCCAGGGAAGTGTTGGGTGAGGGAGGTGCTTCTTTTGCATCACGTGTCAGGCAGGTTTCTGTATGGTGGTTGGTTGGTTCTGTAATGTTGATTTCTGTCGTTGCTTTTGGTCTGGGGATGATTGTTCATCAAGATTCTTCAGGGATTGGTGAGCTATTGGATGTGACGGGTCAACAACAAAGTCCATCGCAGGCATTAGTCAGGAATCATAACGCTAACATCATAGCGAGTGAGAAAAAGCATCTGTCTGAAAATCCGGTTGCAATGCCCGGTATTCAGGTAAGTAAAAAAGGTAAAATAAGAAGATTGCCTGATACAAAGCAGGGTGTTTCAGGTCTTCCTGAGCTTGTTCCGTCAAGCTCGTCTACTGTCTCAACTGATTCAAGGTAACTCCGTGTCATATATCCTGGAAGCACTAAAAAAATCAGAATATGAGCGAGAACATGGTGATGTGCCAGGTATTCAGACGGATCATCATATTCATCTTGTTGACGATGATCAGAAGAAATCATGGAAGAAATATGTTTTTATATTTGTAATGAGTATTAATCTGATATTTGTTGTTGTCTGGTTTTACACAGAACAGTCCGATGTTGCTCTCAGTGAGAGCCAGCCGGAAAAAAGAAAAACAGCTATACCAAAGGTAACGGGGAAAGCAGTAGAACAAATAGCAATAAAGCAAGTGGCAAGAATACCGGAACCAGCAACTACGCAAGATAAGCCGATTATTGCAGAACCAAATATCCCTCCATCGAAACAATCAATGCCAGAGCATCCTGTAAAAGTTGCCGAGAAGAAGTTGATAGATAAGCAGGTACAAAAGACAGCGTCAACGAAAAGCCCCGCCAGGGCAGTTAAGAGGAGTCTGATTGCTGGGCCGGAGACTGATTCACGGAATATAGTGCGTATTTCTCAGTTACCAGATTCTGTACAACGCAAGCTGCCTGACTTGAAATATTCAGGGCATTTGTATTCAAGTAATCCATTAAGAAGGAAATTGATTATTAATGGTCGCGGTATGAGAGAGGGCGAATGGGTGAGTGATAATCTACAGTTGGATGAGATTACTATGAGTGGCGCAATTTTTGCTTATAAAGAATACTACTACAAGGTGGAGTTGTTAAGAAACTGGTCAGAAAATTAGCCAGTACTCCGTCAAGTTAGTATATTAGCAAGCCCGTAAGTTTTATCCATGCTAATATTCATAATAAATTTTATGGAGATAAATAAATATGTCTACTAAAAAGAATTACAGGGAGTGGTTGCTGGTTGTTGGTTTATTGTTGTTGACGGGCTGCTCTATAAATCAGTTAACAGTGCGTGCGTCTTTGCCATTGGTGGAGGGGGGGCTGGTTGCCTTACAATCTGAACCAGACCTGATGCTCGCAGAGGCGGCATTCGCACCAAATATTGAATTACTGGAAGGGATGATTGTAAATGACCCCAGGAACCCTGTACTGCGCTCATACATGATACAGGCATACAATGGATATGCCTTCAGTTTTGTTGAAGACAATGATCGTGAGCGGGCTTCAAGATTTTATTATCGTGGTGTTAAGCATGGTTTCGCCGCATTCAAGCATCAAGGACTGGATCTTGAAAAGCTGACTGTAGATGAAATTCAATCAGCTGTTGCAGGTAAAGGGTTGGATAGTGTGCCTCTGATGTTCTGGATGGCGTCCTGTTGGGCAAAATGGATTGATTTGAGCCGGGACAATCCTGTCGCCATTGCCCAGTTATCCAAGGCATCTACCCTGATGGACCGAGTAATTGAACTGGATGAATCCTATTTCTATGGAGGTCCGCACTGGTTTTTTGGTGTGTTTTATGGCGGACGTGCACCGATGTTTGGGGGCGACTTTGACAAGGCCAAACAACATTTTGATAAGGGAAGAGAGATTACGCAGAATAAGTTATTAATAATTGACCTGTTACAGGCGCAATTTCTTGCACGTCAGATGCTCGATCAGCAGATGTTCCATGATAAACTGACTGCAATCATAAATGCGCCAAATGGCCTCTACCCTGAAGTGGAGCTTTTAAACAGAGTGGCAAAAAAGAAGGCGGGAATATTATTAAAATTGGAGAATAAATGGTTTTGAATATTCGTATAAAAAATTCTTTTATCTTATGTCTTGTGTTTTGTTTGCAAGTGTTTTCTGTACAAGCAGTTGCAAAGGAACAGTATGTGCTGAAATTTGCGACCCTGATGCCACCCGATACAAGCTGGATGAAAATAATTGATGCTTGGGCGGCACAGGTAGAAAAGGAGAGCAAGGGTAGACTGAAATTCAAGATGTATCCGGGTGGCGTGATGGGAGACGAGCCGGATGTGTTGAGAAAAATACGTATTAATCAGTTACAGGGAGGCGCATTTACCGGTTACGGGATCGGACGAATGTTTTCACCCGCACGCGTCCTGGAAATGCCTTTTTTATTCAAGAATACCGATGAATCGGATTATGTTCGAGCACGGATCATGCCGGACATCAAGAAAGGCTTTCGTGATAATGGGTATGAATTGCTGGGATGGATGGAGATTGGTTTTATCCACTTCTTTTCCAAGGTGCCAATCAACTCTATGGATGATGTAAGAAAACGCAGGATATGGTTATGGCAGGGCGACCCTTTGGGGGAGTCATTTTTCAAGTCTGCTGACATATCCCCAATCCCGCTATCCATTATGGATGTCTATCCACAGTTGTCCACCCGGCATGGAAGTATTGATACCGTATACATTTCTCCTTATGGTGCCATTGCCCTGCAGTGGTACACGAAGGTTAAATACGCTACCAATATCCCGATCACCAATGGTATTGGTGGCCTCATCGTTTCCAATCGGTTTTTCAGAAAATTGCCAAAGGACTTGCAGGGAATACTAAAAAGAACAGGAGAAGAGGCCGGGAAAAGGCTGGTTCAGATGGCGCGTAAGGACAACAACAAAAGCATAGAAATCCTGAAGGAAAGTGGTATCCAGTTCATGTGGAACTGGGATGAAATTAACCAGCAGGAACTGTTTGATCTTCGCGACCGTGCCGCCGCGCATCTGGAAAAAACCAACTATATACCAAAGTATTATTTTGAGCGCACTCGAAAAATGCTGAATACTTTTCGTTTGCAAAGTAAGCGTTCACAAGATAAGCATTCACAGGGCGATCGGCCGCAGAGTAAAATAGCAGTAAAACCGTAATCGTAGAGGGGCCAGAAAATCACTGACTTGCTGCAAACCATTCGCGCTTACCTGATAAAGATAGAGAGTGTAATCGCTGCCGCAAGTTTGTTGTTACTGCTAGTGCTTTCCATGGTTC
>DAOWEP010000213.1 GCA_030638455.1 Gammaproteobacteria bacterium | reverse complement strand
CTTCTTTTACTTCAGGTTCACCTGATTCTGAACCAGTTAGTACAATTGCATCACTTACAAGTTGGTGCAGGCTCACAATCATGTCCATTGGTTGTTTGTAGTAGGGCAGAACCTTGGTGAACTGGCTTTTGCAGATTGCACAAATAGCCACCATGGTGTCCACGCCATGATCTTCTACTACTTCAGTCAAAGCTTCCATTCTGGGTAATGCACCTTTTACGCGAATTTCCATCAAGTCGTCAGTCAGAAGACCGCCCCCGCCACCACAGCAGTAGGTGCCTTCCTTGATCGTGCTTTCATCCATATCCACATAGTTATTGCAGACAGCCTTGAGTATTGCGCGTGGGATATCAAATTGACCACCAGGCTTGTCGCCCATTCGGGTTGCACGAGCAACATTACATGAGTCATGAAAGGTAACCGTTCGATGATCATTTTCAGATTTATCAAACTTCAGTTTGCCTTTTTGAATCAGGTCGTATGTGAATTCACACATATGTTGTGGAACCGGGTAGTTTTGATCCAGGAAGTCCCACGGTCCTATCAATGTATTCCAGAAGCTGTAGGCTACACGCCATGCGTGTCCGCATTCACCATGTACAATCCGTTTTACACCTAGATCCAGAGCTGCTTCACGCACCCGCATGGCAACATTTTGCATGTTCTCATAGCTACCAATGAACATGCCAAAGTTACCGGCTTCTGATGCATGAGAACTTAGAGTCCAGTTTACGCCTGCCTCATGGAAAACCTTGGCATAGCCAATTAAGCCATCAATATGTGGTTCTGCAAAAAAGTCAGCAGATGGAGTGACCAGAAGTATATCCGCCCCTTTTTTGTTTAACGGAAATTTCACCGGTACACCGGTGTCTTCCTCGACCTCTTCTTCCAAATCTATGAGCAGGTCAGTAAGTGCTTTTTCGGGTAGTCCCAGGTTGTTTCCAATCTTGTGGACCTTGGCAATAATCTCGTTGCAGTATTTTTGACCAACGCCAATTTCATCCATGATCTCACGTGCGGCCATTGAAATTTCAGCCGTGTCAATTCCATATGGACAGTAAACGGAGCAGCGTCGACATTGTGAACATTGGTGAAAATAGCTGTACCAGTCATCCAGTACCTCTTTCGTCAGATCCTTTGCACCAACCAGTTTCGGAAACCATTTACCGGCAAATGTGAAATTACGTCGATATACGCTACGTAACAGGTCTTGCCTGCCAACCGGCATATTTTTCGGATCACTGGTACCCTGGAAGTAATGGCATTTATCTGTACAGGCACCACATTTAACACAACTGTCCAGGTACACCTGGAATGAGCGATACTTGCCAAGCAACTCGCCCATTTTATCAATGGCCTTTTGCTCCCAGTTTTCCACCAGTTCACCCGGGAAGCCGCATCCTTCTTGATGATCAGGTTTTGCAATAAATGGCGATAGCTCCGCCATTACATCCTCTTTCAATTCAGGGATGGTAGGGTATTCTCTTAATTCCGGTGTTTCAAAATCAGCCACGAGAAACTCCTGCTTCTTTTTTTCTTTTCAAAAGATTGATTGTATCTTGATTATTCATCAGAAGGCCGCTCATCTAAATCTGTTATTTTCCTGCGGATCCACTACCGCGGGTTGCATCCAGAGCCACCGCCCACGGTGCTATATGACGTTTTTCACGGGCATTATCCACCTGGTTACGGGTGGGACTGAAGAATACGCCAGGTGCATGTAGTAATTTACTGATGGGGAATATAATCATCAGCAAGGCAACCATCGTTAGATGAGTGATCAGGAAAATGTTGTCAGGTAGAGGCTGCCAATCAACGTAGATTAATCCAAGAACAAACATCTTAAGGGCAACGATATCTGTGTGAGATACGTATTGCATCATCAATCCTGTTCCTGCGATTCCGATAATCAGCAGCAGCATCAGGTAATCTGAAGGAGAAGAAATATATCGAATTCGTTGGACGAGTATCCGTCGTGCCAACAACCCGCCAAGTCCTACCAGCATGGCAAAGCCGGCATATTTGCCAAAACTCTGAACCAGAATATTGTTTACCAATGGCCAGAGAAAAAAATCAGGGGGAATTACGTATCGCAAATGGCGAAAGAACGCCAGCAATAAAGATAAATGAAAGATCCAGCCGAAGATCCAGATCCATTTATTTGACTTAAACAGGCTTTCGAATAAAACGACTTCACGAGCCATGCGAAACACCACTCCTGCCTGAGTAACAGGGGCGGGCATGGTTGGTATCTTTAGTGGAGCAGGTGTGCGCGCATATCTAATGATCCTGGCAGTCAGGCCAAGGATAAAAATCAGTGTAGCGACGTAAAAAAGTACACTATATGCTTGTGACAGAAACGACATGCCTCTGAAGCCTCCTCAACTGGATTAAGGCATTTGCCTGTGGCAAGTACCTGAATTGGAGTTTATGAACCCAGAGTAACTAGTTACTCTGGGTTCATTCCCGGAATTGTTACACGCAGCCGGTAGGTTTTGGCAGGCCCGCTATTTTACAAGCCTGTTTGCCTGGGCCATATGGGAACAGTTCATACAGGTACTTACTGTTACCTTTTTCCTTACCAAGCTTTTTGCCGACAGCTTTTGTCAAAACACGTACGGCTGGTGCAATCTGGTATTCGTTGTAGTATTCACGCAGGAAGTTAACGATTTGCCAGTGATCATCACTCATTTCCAGGCCTTCGCTTTCAGCCAGAACTTTTGCTGCATCTTCTGTCCATTCGCTCAGGTTGGATAAGTAACCTTCTTCATCGGTTTCCAGGGTTTTTCCGTTTACTTCGATAGGCATTGTAATAGTCTCCTAATTGTTTCTGATTTTACAAAATTGATCTACGGTTACAGCCAGACATTAAAGCCAGGACTGTACAGCATTTTTTTCAACAACAAGATCGACGAATCCTTCATAGTCAATCATTTTTATTCCATCAATCACTTTATCCTGCATGCCACGGGCTTCAATGTCCGGGAACAATGCATACATTTTTCTTGATTTCATTGCTTCCTTTACCATGTCTGAATATTTGGTGTTAGCCAGTGCTCCGTAAACACCATCTTCAATAAACAGAATGGCAGAACCATCTTTTGACTGTTTCAGGCAGGACTCGAGTGAATTTCTGTCAAACGGAGATTTATTTACAGTATGTAGCATAATAATTTCCTCTTTTAGAAACTCAGGACTACGTCCTGGTCCTCCATTAAATCAGCCATTTTAGCGTTATCTACAATTTCAACATCTACCAGTAGATCATCTTCAGCCAGGCCACGTTCATCCATAGACTCTTTGGAGACATACAGTTTTTCAACATCGTAGCCTTCAAGAGCACGGTAGGTAGGTGAGAAATTCTTAACGTCTATAAACTTGGTGTGCTGCCCCTTTACGATCTGATATACACCATCATCGCAAAACACCATGCTTACATCCTGGTCAAAGGCGGCAGCAATTAACACTACCTCCAGCGCTTCTAGTGCATAAACAGTTCCATATGGAGCTTTACGGTTTATATACATGAATTTCTTGATAGTGCCTTCAGATTCATCATCCATAGCAATTCCACCGGTTGTTTCATTCATAATAGGCCTCCCTTTAATCGCCAAAAGTTACCAGGCGATCAGCCTGTATGCCAGCTTCAATCAATTGACCGAGACCGGAGATTCTAAAACCCGCAGCAAGATTTTCATCTTTAATGCCACGACGTAAAGCTGCTGCAACACATACCACGAGATCAACATTATGTTCTTCAGCCATTTTGGACCAACGTTCTACAATATTTCGATCATCCTGTGGAGGTTCTGTCAGGCTTGATGAATTATTTACGCCGTCATGATAAAAGAAAATACGATCGATCTCATGACCCTTGGCCAAAGCAGCCTTGGCAAAGAGATACGCAGTATCAGTCGCCTGATGCTGGTATGGTCCTTCGTTAATTAATAACCCAATTTTCATTTAATATTACCCTTAATCAATTTTTTCCAAAATAACCTAGAAACGGATATGTGCAGATGCGTTCAGGCTATTACGAGCACCGCGCCAGTTATCAATATGGTACTTGGTAAATGGCAGCTGGGTTTTCTCAAAGAAACGTGGCCAGCCAATACGGTCAATCCAGTCATTAATGCGCTCCCAATCCTTTGCATCCTCCTTGTACACTTTAAGGATTTGTTTCACGATTGCTGTTGCTTCTGGCCAACGCGGTGGGTTATTTGGAATGCCCGCAGCTACCAGTTTGTGGAAGCTTGGTTTGCTACGTGCGTTTGAGTGGTTTCCACCAACCCAGATCGCCAGTTTTGAATGCTCAGGATCATTGATCTGCATAGGAGGGCAAGGTGGGAAACATGCTCCACAACAAATGCATTTTTTCTCATCTACTTCCAGTGATGCCTTGCCATTTACCAGGGCAGGACGAATAGCTGCAACGGGGCAACGTGCCACTACTGAAGGTCGTTCACATACGTTGGATACCAGGTCATGGTTGATCCTTGGTGGCTTGGTATGCTGAATGTTAATTGCAATATCACCCTGGCCGCCACAGTTAATCTGGCAGCATGAAGTGGTGATATGAACACGGTTTGGCATGTTCCATTCCTTAAACTCTCCAATCAGCTCATCCATCATTGATTTCACAACACCGGATGCGTCAGTACCCGGGATATCGCAATGCAACCATCCCTGGGTATGAGAAAGGGTAGTAACAGAATTACGAGTTCCGCCAATAATAAAGCCTGCTTCTTCAATTGCATCTATGAGGGGCTGTAGCTTGGCTTCATCTGCAATCATGTATTCCACATTACTGCGAATAGTGAACCTGATAAATCCATCTGCGTTTTTATCTGCAATGTCACATAACTTGCGTAATGTAAAAACATCAAGGATACGTTGTGTGCCTACGCGTACAGTCCATATCTTGTCACCGGATTTGGCCACATGTAGCAAAACACCTGGACGTGGATCTTCATGATAGTCCCAGTTGCCATAGTTCTTCAGCATTACAGGGTGCATGT
>DAOWEP010000076.1 GCA_030638455.1 Gammaproteobacteria bacterium | reverse complement strand
GCCCGATCATTGTTGCATTAATGTTCATATCTAGACCTTAATGAAGATAATCTGTCGTTAACCGCCAGCCACTGCGAAAAGGATATACATGGAAATACCCACCGCAATCATTGGTACCGCGTCTACCAAACCCATAACAATAAAGAACTGGGTACGTAGCATAGGAATAAGCTCGGGTTGACGTGCCGCGCCTTCAAGAAAACGTCCGCCTAATACGCCGATACCAATCGCGGCTCCCAAAGCGCCCAGGCCCATCATGATTGCACCTGCGATATATAACAGTGCTGTTGCTTCGTCCATCGTTCTCTCCTGTAAATTACGTGAAAATAATACTTTTAGTTACAATTTATAATTCGAAATGTGTTCGTTAATGTTCGTGATGTGCCATGTCCAGATAAACAATGGTCAGGGTCATAAATATAAATGCCTGCAATGTGATAATCAGGATATGGAAAATGGCCCATCCCAATTGCAGGAATCCGCCAAATATTCCCATTCCCAGGCCAGCACTATACATAATAGCAATCAAAATAAAGATCATTTCACCCGCATACATATTGCCGAACAGTCGCAGTGCCAGTGAAATCGGCTTGGCAATCAGTGAAACAAATTCGAGAATAAAGTTAATCGGGATAAACACTGCTTGAACAACCTTGTTACCTGACTGGAATGGCTGCAAAGTCAGCTCGCCGGTAAAGCCGCCTATACCTTTGATCTTGATACTGTAATAAAGGACCAGGAAAAATACCGAGAAGGCCATACCAAAGGTGGCGTTCGGATCCGTTGTTGGTACAACTTTTGTATATACATGGTGTGGATCTGCACCCAGAAAGGTTGATCCCATCCATTGTGACAGTAGCGGTATCCAGTCAACTGGTACCAGATCCATCAGGTTCATCAGGAAAATCCAGACAAATATGGTTAATGCTAATGGCGCTACGACAGCATTTTTTCCGCCGCTAAATGAGCCTCTGACACTACTATCAATAAATTCAACAATCCATTCGACAAAATTCTGTAATCCGCCGGGCACCCCGGAGGTGGCCCTTTTTGCGGCCTTATGGAAAAAATACAGAAATAAAACCCCAAGCCCGATAGAAAACGCCATGGAATCTACATTGATGGCCCAAAAGCCCATTTCCTTAGCTTGTTCACTCGTGTGGGCAAATCCCCAGCTACCGTCCTGATGCTGACCAAAGGTCAGATTTTGCAGATGGTGCTTGATATATGCCGCTGATGTTAGTTCTTCGCTTGCCATGTTTCCTGTATTTCTTCGCCTGTTATTCCAATATTTCCAACACTACTTCCAGCCTTTCAGACTACCAAAAAATAAGGCCGTCTGGCCCAGAATAAATCCACTGATTACCGGCAATGGCGCCAGCTTCAGTGCACCAAGGCCAATTGCAAATAACGCGATGGTCATGACCAGTCGCTCCATGGCGCAAAGGTAAAAGACTCGCACATTTCGGTTTGCATCACCGCCAGCTATCCGTTCTGCCCTTCGTAAATGCCTGAGTAATTGCAGTGAGTTTATTATTGCAATCAGTCCGCCATACAAGACGGCCCTGGCTACTACTGCATCAAATTGCCAAACGCTCAATCCGACACATACTAGAACAAGAAAACCCTGTAATATCAATATGTTACGAATGGCACCCGTTCCTGATTGGTCTGATGGTCTCAAGTGGAGATGCTACCCGTCAATCAACGTATCTTACCCTTGCAAACAAAAAGAGCTGGTGCGCATTTACGCAAACATGAATAAAGCGCCCATATTCGATGCCATTTCGTTATTTGCAACGCGCGCGAAGTATAAATAGTAAGCGGATCAGGGTCAATGCTGAGTAACCCCCAACAGGCTTATAGTCCAGCGAATGATGCCTTAATTATGCATTAGCTAGAGGTGGCTTTCTTGTGGCGTTTGATTATTGGATATGCCCCAGGATGCCTTCCAGTTCATCCACACTATTATACTGGATTATTAGCTTGCCTTTTCCAGAGCCACCGTGCTGAATTTGCACCCCGGCACCCAACTTTTCTGATAGCTGGTCCTGTAAATGACGAATATCCGGATCCAGTTTCGGTAACCCTTTCTTTTTACTGGATTCAGGCTCCTGAATTCTGCGCACCAACTGTTCGGTTGCACGAACATTCAGGTCCTTACGTGCTACCTGTCTTGCCACTTCACTTTGCTCGCTCCCCTTAAGCGCCAACAGGGCGCGAGCATGGCCCATTTCAATTTCACCGCTCTCCAACAAGGACTTAACGTCATCATTAAGATCGAGCAACCTCAGCAAATTGGCAACACCGCTTCGCGATCTGCCTACGGACTCGGCCGTTTCCTGCTGGGTCAGCTCAAATTCATTCATCAAGCGATGCAATGCACGCGCTTCTTCTATCGGGTTCAGGTTCTCGCGCTGGATATTTTCTATCAAGGCCATCGCAATCGTGGTTCTATCGTCCACTATTCGGATGACAGCCGGGATATCCTCAAGACCAGCTAGTTGGGATGCACGCCAGCGTCGTTCACCAGCGATGATTTCATATTTGTCACGCGCGATCGGGCGCACCACTATCGGTTGAACCACGCCCTGGGCCCGAATGGATTCGGCCAGTTCATCCAGTGTTTCAGAGTGCATATCCATACGAGGTTGATACTGCCCACGCTGAATAATGTCCAGTGGCAGTTTTCTTAACTGCCCATCCGTAATGTTACTACTGTCGTCCTTGATTTCTGTAATGGTTCCCGACGGTTCACCTACCGCAACCTTTGTTGCCGCCGTCCTGGTTGCCGTACCGCTCAACAATGCATCGAGACCCCGCCCCAATCCGCGTTTTTTTATATTCATCTGTTAATTACTCGTATATGCGGCTGTATGGAGATGTTTGAAATTCATTTGTTTTTTTGTGAATCATCTGCATGCTCATTTTACCACTTCAGACTGTGGCTTGTTGTTCCTGTTTTTCCTGTGTTGCCTGCTTATTAACGGCCTGGCTTTTTTCTTCCTTGCGCAGTATTTCTCCAGCCAATGCCAGATAGGACAAGGCACCACGGGAATTTTTATCGTATAACAAGACCGGTAACCCGTGGCTAGGTGCCTCCGCCAAACGCACATTTCGTGGGATCAGGGTTCGGTACACCTTATCACCAAAGTGCAGGATTAACTGTGATGATACCTGATTTGCCAGGTTATTCCTTGGGTCAAACATGGTGCGCAACAAACCCACCAGTTCAAGCTGGCTATTAACGGTTGATTGAATTTGCTCGATCGTACCCAGCAATGCCGTCAGGCCCTCCAATGCATAGTATTCACATTGCATTGGGATAATCACACCATCGGCTGCGGTAAGTGCATTAATGGTTGCCATATTCAGGGTGGGAGGACAATCAATAATAATATAATCATAGCGGTCCCTTACCACAGACAGGGCATGGCGAAGACGTAGTTCACGACCCTCCTGACCCAGGAGCTCAACCTCAGCTGCTGTCATGTCGCTGTTGCTGGGTAACAGATCAAAACCCGCGCTTTCAACCGGTACAATTACCTGGCCAATTTCATGCTCATCTAGCAAAACTTCGCAAACTGACAATTCCAGCTCATTTTTGTTGACCCCGCACCCCATGGTGGCGTTCCCTTGCGCATCCAGATCTACCAGTAATATCTTGCGCTGGGTTGCGGCCAGGGAGGCGGCCAGATTAACCGAGGTTGTGGTTTTACCCACACCCCCTTTTTGATTGGTCACTGCGAAAATTTTGCTCATGGTTCTTCGTATTTCTACTTTTTCTTTCTCTTAATTAGTGCTCTTGGTCCAGGCCATCAATAGCTATGCTTATCGATTTTTAAACCTTATGTTTTAGTACAACTACGTGCCTTTCCGCGCCAAGGTTCGGAACCTTGAGTGAACTTACCTCCGAAACCTGAAAGGATTCCGGAATCTGCTCCAGCTCCATCATTGGATATGCGCCTTTCATGGCCAACAAACAACCATCTTTAGCGCAATGTTGCCCGGCTGTTTCTACCATTTTTTCCAGTGATGAGTAGGCTCTGGAGATTACCGTATCATACGGCCTGTCTGGATGGTACTCTTCAGCACGACTACGTACCACGCCAGCATTTTTTAGACCTAGTTCTGCAATGGCTTGAGTGATAAACCGGGTTTTTTTATTATTACTATCAAGCATTTCTACCTGCCAGCCCTTGTTGGCGATGGCCAACGGTATGCCAGGCAAGCCAGCTCCACTACCAACATCCAGTATCCTGGGGGCCTTGATATAGGGAATCATAACGAGAGAGTCCAGCAAATGATGGGTTACCATTTGCTCAGGCTTTCTAACCGAGGTCAGATTATAGGCCTGGTTCCATTTCTCCAATAATTGCAGATAGTGGATTAATTGTTGGCGAGCAGCTTCATCCAAAGAAAGGCCAAGCGCTATCAAGCCTTGTTCAAGTTGATACATCAGACAAAAAACTACCTGTTAACGGGTTATTAGGGGTGCATAAAATGTAAAATCATAGGTGTTCCTAAGCGGACTTTTTCATTATACCGCGCTTTTTTAAATGCACTAGCAACAGTGAAATGGCCGCAGGTGTTATACCGGGGATACGTGCTGCCTGGCCGATAGTTTCCGGACGCTGACTGAACAGCTTTTGCCTTACCTCGGTGGACAGGCCGCGTACCTTTTCATAATCCAGCTTTTCTGGCAACCGTGTTTCTTCATGTCGACGATGTTTTTCGATTTCATCCTGTTGTCTATTAATGTAGCCAGAATATTTAGCCTGTATCTCTACCTGCTCAATTACCTTTGTATCCAGCTCCGGATTTTGTCCCGGAAATAATGAAGACAAACCTTCATGTGTTACATCTGGCCTGCGCAACAAGTCTGAAAGACGGGCTTCATTAGTCAGCGGCTGTCCAATTGCACGGGTGATGTCTTCATCCGATATAGCGCCTGGCCTTAGCCAGGTGTTGTGAAGCCTTTGTTGCTCCTGTTCGATAGCCTCCTTTTTAACCTCGAATGCCTTCCATTGTCTGTCGCCAACCAATCCGAGCTCACGGCCCCTTGCAGTTAAGCGCAGGTCTGCGTTGTCCTCGCGCAATAACAACCGATATTCGGCCCTGCTGGTAAACATCCGGTAAGGCTCATTGGTGCCGCTGGTGATCAGGTCGTCAATCAATACACCAATATAGGCTTCATCGCGGCGCGGGCACCATGCTTCCTTGTCTTGCACTTTCAGGGCGGCATTCATGCCGGCTATCAGTCCCTGTGCTGCGGCTTCTTCATATCCTGTCGTGCCATTAATCTGGCCCGCAAAGAACAGACCGCTGATGAACTTTGTTTCCAGTGAACTCTTGAGGTCGCGTGGATCAAAGAAATCATATTCAATCGCATAGCCGGGTCGAGTGATGTGAGCATTTTCAAATCCCTTTATCGAGCGGACAAAATCATACTGCACATCAAACGGCAAGCTGGTCGAAATACCATTAGGATACACTTCGGGGGTTGTAAGGCCTTCGGGTTCGATAAAAATCTGATGTGCATCACGATCCGCAAACCGAACTACCTTGTCTTCAATTGAAGGGCAATAACGAGGGCCTACACCTTCAATAATGCCCGTAAACAACGGTGAGCGCTGCATACCTGCTCGAATAATGTCATGGGCTTTTTCATTGGTGTAGGTAATATGACACTCAACCTGTTGCGGGTGGTGTTCCGGGCTACCCATATACGAAAAAACTGGCACGGGCTTGTCGCCAGGCTGAGACTGCAAATCACTATAATCAATGGTTCGGCCATCGATACGTGGCGGTGTTCCAGTTTTTAGCCGTTCCACCCGAAATGGTAATTCGCGTAATCGTTGTGACAAGGTATTGGATGGCGGATCCCCCATGCGCCCACCCTCATGGCTTTCCAGGCCCACATGTATTCTTCCACCCAGGAACGTACCAACGGTCAATACAACTGTTGGCGCCATAAACTTCAGGCCCATCCCGGTTACCACACCGGTAACCCGTTCACCTTCAATTATCAGGTCATCGACGGATTGCTGGAAAATCCACAGGTTATCCTCTTTTTCCAGCACGCTCCGTATCGCCTGCCGGTAAAGGGTTCGGTCAGCCTGTGCGCGCGTAGCCCTTACTGCCGGGCCCTTACGGGCATTCAATATTCGAAACTGTATTCCGGCATGGTCTGCAGCGCGCGCCATCAGCCCGCCCAATGCATCCACTTCCTTGACCAGATGGCCCTTGCCAATCCCTCCAATGGCCGGATTACAGCTCATTTGCCCCAGGGTTTCGATGTTATGGGTGAGTAGCAGGGTTTTTACGCCCAACCGCGCAGCCGCAAGCGCGGCCTCGGTACCTGCGTGACCGCCGCCAACGATAATTACATCGAATGTTTGCTGATAAACCATTGCACTACTCTAATAGCATTGATTGCATATTTTACTTCAATTCAGCCGGTTAAAAAATAGCCGGCCAGTAAAAATGAATGTGTCTCGGGTTACTTGCCAATACAAAAATCTGAAAAAATTTTGCCTAGCAAATCATCACTGCTAAACTCACCTGTAATTTCAGATAATGCCTGTTGTGCCAACCTCAGATCTTCGGCAGCCAGCTCACCGGCGCGGTTTTCTCCAAGCTGGGTTCTTGCGTGTAGCAGGGATTGGTTTGCTCGTTGCAAGGCATCCAGGTGTCTGCGCCTTGCGGTAAATTCGCCCTCTGCGCTGGTGGTCTGGTATCCGACACACTGTTTCAGGTGCTCGCGTAACAGCTCCAGCCCCTGACCTGTTGTTGCTGATAATGATATTTCCGTATGCTTTTCCTGTAATCGTAGCCCGGGTTTGTGGTTACCTAAATCGATTTTGTTACGCACAATCGTAAGCCCCGGCCCCTCGGGAAATCGTCTCAGGATGGATTGATCTGCATCCGTTATTCCATTGCGATCATCCATCACCATCAGTATTCGGTCTGCATGACGGATGGCCTCCCAGGCACGATCTACACCAATTTTCTCGACCTGGTCGTCGGTTTCACGCAGGCCTGCTGTGTCTACAATATGTAATGGCAAGCCATCGATATTAATATGCTCGCGCAATAAATCCCTTGTGGTACCTGGAACTTCAGTAACAATTGCGCTTTCACGCCCGGCTAATGCATTAAGCAAGCTGGATTTACCCGCGTTTGGCTGACCCGCAATCACAACTGTCATGCCTTCACGCATCAGACAACCGTGCTTTACCGACCGTTGTAGCTGTTCAAAGTCAGCCAGCAAATTCTCCAAACGGGTATGTATTTGTTGATCTCCAAGAAAGTCTATTTCTTCTTCCGGAAAATCAATGGCTGCCTCTATATACATGCGTAAATCGGTTACACCTGCCACCAGTGAATGGATACGATCCGAAAAATCTCCCTGCAATGATCGCAGGGCTGCGCGGGCACTTTGTTCACTACCACTTTCAATCAGGTCGGCGATAGCCTCTGCCTGCGCCAGGTCCATCTTGTCATTGAGAAAAGCACGCTCTGAAAATTCACCCGGTCTGGCGATTCTTGCGCCTGCTCTCACGCATGCCTGTAACAACAGATCCAGTACTACCGGGCCGCCATGTCCCTGCAATTCCAGTACATCTTCACCGGTAAAGGAGTTGGGCGCAGGAAAATGGAGTGCTATACCTTGATCTAACAAATTATCTTCGGCG
>DAOWEP010000053.1 GCA_030638455.1 Gammaproteobacteria bacterium | reverse complement strand
CCCGATCATGATCATCATAAGGGCGCCCGGCACCAGTACGCCGATAATCACCATTGATTCCAGCATGGCGATGGTAAAAATGATCATGCCCGTCCATGCGGGATACTCGGTTACCCACCGGGTAAGGTTCTCCAGGAGTGATACGGGTGTGGTATCCATTAATCAATACTAGCTTGACGGAGTACCAGTCACACCGTTAGGTGTGTAGGGGGAAATATTCAGAAAGTGGATATTACAATCCATTCATAACCTGTTCTGCTATATCCAGTGTTGCTTTTATATCCGCTTCACTGTGCGCGGCCGAGACAAATCCCGTCTCAAAGGCAGAAGGGGTCAGATAGACACCTTGCTCCAGCATGCCGTGGAAAAACAGTTTGAATTTATCCTGATTACAGGCGCTTGTTTGATAGAAGTCGGTGACCTTTTTTTCTTCAGTGAAGAACAGTCCGAACATGCCACCTACCTGGTTAGTAGTTAATGCGGTATTCGCTTTGCTCGCCCTTTCTTTCATACCCTCAGTTAGCATGGTTGTCTTTTTGGTCAGTGCATCATAAAAGCCGGGTTGAGAAATAATTTCCAGGGTTGCCAGCCCTGCCGCCATGGCTACAGGATTGCCTGACAGGGTTCCGGCCTGATAGACAGGGCCGAGTGGGGCGATTTGTTCCATGATCTCACGTTTGCCACCGAAGGCTCCGACCGGCATGCCACCGCCGATTACCTTTCCAAGTGTGGTCAGGTCTGGTGTTACGCCGTAGTATTGTTGTGCACCACCCAGCGCAACCCTGAAGCCCGTCATGACTTCATCAAAGATCAGTACGGTTTCATATTCGCTGCATATTTCGCGCAGACCTTCAAGAAAACCTTCAACCGGTGGTATGCAGTTCATATTGCCGGCGACAGGTTCAACAATGATACATGCGACCTGGTGACCCACATGTGAAAAGGCCTCGCGTACTTCTTCCAGATTGTTGTAACTCAGGGTAATAGTGTGTTCGGCCAGGGCGACCGGAACGCCGGGTGAGGTTGGAACGCCGAGCGTCAATGCGCCGGAACCTGCCTTGACCAGCAGGGAATCTGAATGGCCATGGTAGCAACCTTCGAACTTGACGATCTTGTCACGACCGGTAAATCCTCTTGCAAGCCGGATGGCACTCATGGTGGCCTCGGTGCCGGAATTGACCATGCGCACCAGATCGAGAGAGGGTACAAGCTCACAGACCTTGTCGGCCATTCTGGTTTCCAGTGTAGTGGGCGCACCGAAGCTCAAACCCCTGGCAGCAGTTTCCTGTACGGCTGTAATTACATCGGGATGTGAGTGTCCGGCAATCATTGGGCCCCAGGAACCAACATAATCGATATACCGTTTTCCTTCTTCATCAAACAGGTAAGCACCTTCGCTTTTGTTAAAGAAGACGGGCTCGCCTCCAACTCCATTAAATGCCCTGACTGGAGAATTGACTCCCCCGGGGATATGTTGTTTGGCCTGATTGAAAAGATCGTGAGATGTAGACATGCTTGATTCCTTTTTAATGCTTTATTCGTGTAAAAAAGTATTGTTTTTGTCTGGGCGGTTATGGTCAGACTATTCTAATGTATCCTGATTAAATAAATCTGCAAATTGCTTGCTTGCCCTATAAACATCGGGCTGTCCAAAGATGGCATTAATTACGGCCAGCATATCAGCCCCGGCATTGATTAATGCTGCTGCATTTCCAGGTGTAATCCCTCCTATCGCAACCACCGGGATTTTTATCTGATTTTTTGCTTCTTGTAGAAGCTTCAGATCTGCCTTTACTGCTTGCGGTTTTGTGGAGGAAGAATAAAAACTCCCGAACGCTACATAGTCTGCACCTCCTGTTTCTGCTATCTGCGCGAGTTCGAGTGAGTTATAACAGGAGACACCGATCAATGCGTCATGTCCAAGGAAGTTTCGAGCTTCTTTTATGGTGTTATCGTCCTTGCCTATATGCACACCATGTGCATTTGCTGCTTTCGCCAGTTCAATATCATCATTAATAATACATGGAACCTGATGTGCGTTGCAGAGTGTTACCAGTTCCAGTGCCTGTTGTTTTCTGGTTTGTGGCGCTGATTGTTTGTCCCGGTATTGAATTACCTGCGCACCTCCAAGGATGGCCTGTTCTACGGTATCTTTCAGTTTGTTGTGCGAAAGTAAGGAGCCGTCTGTAATAGCATACAAACCCCTCAAGTTTGGGTATTGGTATCTGTTGTTTGATGGTAGGGTATTTCGCATATTCAGATGTACTATTTTTCGTGTTGCGTTGCCCAGAACAGTCGATTAGGTAAAGGCTGTCCCATACCAATTCGGTATCCATGCTTTAGGCTTTCCCATGTGTACTCCTGCGCCTCATGGATTGCACTTAATGGTTCATTTCCCTGTGCCAGCAGCCCCGCAATACTGGCTGCGAGTGTGCAACCGGAGCCATGATAGGATTCAGCCAATCTTTCCCAGTTGAATGTTTCCAGTTTTCGGTTATTTCCATACAGTGTGTTAATAACATCAGGAGTGTCTTCGTGTGTTCCTGTAATCAACACAAATTCACACCCATGTTCAAGTATCGCCATTGCACATGCAGACAGGTTGTCGGCCTCTGGAGCAAGCGCGTGAGCTTCGTGGGCGTTGGGTGTTATCACCGTTGTTATAGGCAATAACAGGGAAACCATGGCTTCTATTACTTCGTTATCCGAGAGGGTTGTGCCCGCGCCCGAGGCCAGTACCGGATCCAGTATTACCGGGACATCTGGGTAATCTTTAATGATTGAATGTATGGACTCAACGATCAGTGTGCTTCCCAGTAACCCAAGTTTGAAAGCAGACACGGTGATATCCTCAAGTACAGCACGCGCTTGTTCAATCAACATACTGGAATCAACGGGCTGAATACGCTGTACATCCCGGGTGTCCTGCACGGTTAACGTGGTGGCAATCGGGCAGGTATGACAGCCATGGCTGGCCAGCGTTTCAATATCTGCCTGAATGCCTGCACCACCGGTCGGATCCAGTCCGGAAAAACTCATCACAACAGGTACAGATGCTGGTATCAATGTTTAGTCTCTAATTTCAATTTCTGTTTCAGGAAAATTCAATAATAGCTTGCTCGGTTGGGGAGTATAAAACAGGTATTTCAAAGTGCGATCCGCATTGTATCGTAATTAGAATGTGGAGCCTGAATATATGAGATATACGTTAATCAGGATAGGGTCTTTCAGTTCATTCAGTTAATTCAGATTATTTTTATGATCACGATAAAAAATTATTCGTTTTAAAAATAATGCCTTGTAAACCATTGTGATTTTACCATAAAAAAATAAGCAATTAAAATCAATTAGTTAAAAGCATAATTGTATTAACCTAGTGGTAATGTTGATGCAGGCAGAAAAATCTCGTCTACAATAATTAGAAACAGGACGGGGGATTTAGGGTAATTCCAATGTTAGAAAAAAATACAGTCTCAGATAAAAATGTGGAGTGGAACAAGCTGGCAATGGCTGCAAACGAATATTGTCAGTTGATCGAGCACGTTGACCGAGTGGGTGGCGACTGGCTTGAGAAGCTTTCCTGTATTTTATCCAATATACACACTGCGGTGCTCGTCATGGGGCGGCCGTCAGGGCCATCAGGTACCAGTTTGCAGCATTCCAATGTTGACTATGAGCAGCGCTTTGAACTTTATTCCCAGTTACGTAGGCTGCTAGGTGAGAGAGACAAGTATTGGCTCGAATTTGATACCGATGTTGATGCCGAGGATGGAATGGCCGATATGAGTGGTAGTCTGGCGGATGATATTACCGATATCTACTTTGAGCTCAAAAGTGGTCTGGAATTACTGGAAACCGACCCTGGTCACCCAGCCCGTGCCGCAACCCGTTGGCAAGCAGGCTTTATGTTGCATTGGGGGCAGCATCTTGTAGATGCCGAACGCCATTTATATGAACTGAATGTCTACCGTGAGTTATCACCACATAATAATATTAAATACGCGGTGTGAGTTCTTCCATTAAGTTGCTCCTGTAGCAAATCGTAGTAATTAATTTCCCCTGTACCATGATGTATCCTATTTTTTATCGTCTTAATGATAATACCTCAGCCTGGTATTTCAGTCTGAGGGGTTTGTTAGTAACCATGTGATGCAAGATCCAGCCCTGCAGGCATGGTATCCAGCCGGGTAATCCCGGTATCAAATTTCCCGTCTTTATAAAGTTTTAGCCAACGAAATCCAGGGGTCTTGTTATCCAGTGCAAACTCTTTGCTTTCAGGTTTGAATTGAATACAGGTTGAGGGGGAGCTGAAAATCCTGAAACCATGGCTTTTTATTTCATATTCCTGATGGACATGTCCGCAAATGACGGAGCGTACATTGGGGTAGTCTTTAAGTGTATTGATAAACAGCTCATTATTTTCAAGTCTCATAGGATCCAGCCATTCACAGCCTACTTCCATCGGAGGATGATGCAGGCCGATCAGCGCATGATGTTCTGGATATTGTTCAAGGCAGGTTTTCAGGTGGGCAAGTTCAGTGTCAGAAAGAAGTCCGGATTCAGACCCTGGTTTATTGGAGTTCAGTAATATAAATTGCCAGTTGCCGACCAGTCTGTGTTTTTCTGCAGTGCATGTATCACCGGTGAAAATAGCGTTTATTTTGGCGGGGTCATCATGATTGCCTGGTAATACCAGGACAGGGGCTTTCATCGAGCTGAGTAATTTATGTAAGCGTTTATAGCCTTGCTCGGAGACATCGTGCACCAGGTCTCCAGTAATGAGGATCAGATCTGTTGGCCAATGTTGTTTACGCGCAAGATCCAGACATTGCTCCAGACTCTGTTGTGTATTTAAGCCCAGTAGTGTGCCATCAGTAGTGGCATAAAGATGTGTGTCAGTAATTTGCAGTACATTCAGACTTTCGTCTGAAGAGGTTCGATTGGGATAATCCACAAGAAAGGTTTTTTATAATTTACTGATTATTTTTTTTCAACAGGGTGGATTTTTCCTACCTTCCAAAGTCTGAAGTCATCAAATCCATATTTATCACCAGGTACATAGGCCTGGTCTGGTTTGCCAAAGGCAATGCCAACGGTGCATACGCTCTCTATGGCACGGTTTACAGAATCCCCATCATAGTGGGGACGTATAGCCAATTGGCTGACTACTTCCTGTGCAAGATGAATGGGCTCAGATAGCTGGATAATGTAATATTCAGTATGTTCTGGTCCGTTCACCACACCCACACCGGTGACATGGATCGGGTTCGGGCCATCGAAATCTTCAGCGTCATAGAGTTCCAATAGATGCATTTTATTCCCCATGCTGATATCCACCAGGCAAGTATTCTCTTGCGGAACTTTCACTCTATCTTTTCCGGGCCATTCTGGCAAGATGGTTTTAGTAAGCTACAGATTTTTAAGGAAAATTTTCGACTTACGCTGGTAATTATACAGTTTTTGACGCTTTACAGGCAGTGATTTTATCTCATCCTCAACAAAGCCACGTTCACGAAACCAGTGGGCTGTACGCGTGGTTAACACAAAAAGAGATGAGCAATTATCCTTCCGTGCCTGTGTTTCGATGTGCTGTAAAAGCGCATCGCCCCGGCCCGTATTCTGGTAATCAGGGTGAATCGCCAGGCATGCGAGTTCTCCAATACCTTTTTGGGGGAAAGGGTACAGGGCGGCACAGCCAATGATCATTCCGTCACGTTCAATGACGGTGAATTGGTCAATTTCCATTTCCAGATATTCACGTGAACGTCGAACCAGTGCGCCACTTTCTTCCAGTGGTTTGAGGAGTTCCAGAATACCACCGACATCATCGATGTTGGCCTGACGTATGCCTTCATACATTTCGGTAGTTATGAGGGTTCCGATACCGTCACGGGTAAACAGTTCATGTAGCAAGGCTCCATCTATACTTCTTTGAACCAGGTGTACCCTTTTAACACCAGAGCGGCAGGCTTTGTTGGCACTGTGCAAATGATTACGAATTTCATCCGAAAGCTTACGTTTGGAAGCCAGGATCTTTTCTGCTTCAGCAGGGTTGAGTTGCTGAGCCAGCTTCTTCCCTTTATTCTCGGTCAGAAATATCAGCTTGTCAGCATTCAATGCTATTGCCACAGACGTAGCTACATCTTCCGCGCTCAAGTTGAATACCTCGCCCGTAGGTGAGTAACCTATAGGTGATAGTAAAATAATATCTCCTTCTTCAAGGGATCTTTTTATGGAAGAGCTGTTTATGCGTCTTACCTCACCCGTATGAAGATAGTCCGTGCCCTCATGGATGCCCACTGGCTGAGCGGTTACATAATTGCCTGAGGTGACCCGGATTTGTGCTCCGGCCATTGGTGTGTTGGTCAGTCCCATTGACAGCAAGGCTTCTATTTCAACCCGGATACTACCGACGGCCTCTTTTACACAGTCCAGTGCAGTATCGTCTGTTATACGTAATTGTGTGCCATTCAGGTGTTTGCCATACAGGCTCTCGCCCCGGTTTTTTAACCTTTTTTCTATTTGCGGACGCGCTCCATGTACCAGTACCAGTTTGATCCCCAGGCTGTTTAATGTGGCTATGTCATGGATCAGGTGGTCGAAGGATGTATCTGAAAGTGCTTCTCCCCCAAAGCTCACCACAAAGGTCTTTCCACGATGTGCATGGATATAGGGTGATGAGGACCGAAACCAGTCTACAAAATCCGGTTTGTTATTTTTTTCTGACATTGTTAATGAAAATAAAATGCTGATGAAAGTAAAACAGGCTAATGCTTGTGAGTAAATTAAGCTCTATCCTAA
This sequence comes from Gammaproteobacteria bacterium, assembly GCA_030638455.1. Lineage (GTDB taxonomy): Bacteria > Pseudomonadota > Gammaproteobacteria > DAOWEP01 > DAOWEP01 > DAOWEP01. The sequence goes on along the minus strand of DAOWEP010000053.1, from coordinate 8,069 downwards.
TCATCTATTGGTTATAATACAATAGCATAGCCTCTATAAATGATTCGCGAGACTATTAAAGGGATTGATAAGCGCTAATGGCCAGCATCACAAATGCATAATCTTCAGTACTGGTGCACTCTGTGATGGGTTGCTGTTGAAGCCTGATGCCAGTAATACGGTATGCCCTGGTAGAACAAGAGGGCTCTTTTTGGATATCGTTGCGCATAACTTTTTCCAGTTATGAATATCACCTTTTCTGACTTGTATGGATATGATTCCCCAGTGGAGATTCATTCTTCTGCAAATTTCAGGCCTGGTACATACTCCTATCGTTGGTGCGCTGGGGCGGTCAGCTGCGATTACCCTGGCTGTGGTTCCTGTGCGTGTTGGGATGATAATGGCTTGCAGATTAAGATCGTCAGCAAGCGTTAAAATGGCATGGGAAATTGCTTGTCTGAAGGACAGAATGCCTGAGCTGCGTATTTCAGTCTCATGTTTGATGAAGCCACCTTGTTTCCATTGGTATCTTTCAATTTCTCGAAGTACGCGATCCATGTTCTGGACAGATTCAATCGGATATTTTCCTGCTGCTGTTTCTTCCGATAGCATAACGGCATCTGCACTTAATAATGCTGCATTGGCCACATCACCTACCTCTGCGCGGGTGGGGCGTGAGTTGTTTACCATGGATTCCAGCATTTGCGTGGCAACAATTACCGGGCAGTTATGTTTGCGGGCCAGCTTTATCAGGTCCCGCTGGATTAAAGGAACTTGTTCTGCGGGTAATTCAATCCCCAGGTCGCCCCGGGCAATCATGATTCCGTAGGAATGTTTAATGATCTCTTCGATGTTTTTAATGGCCTCCGGTTTCTCGATTTTTGAAATAACAGGAATATTGGCATCATGCTTTTTTAGAAAATTAGAGAGGGCTACCACATCTTTTTTATGTCGAACAAAGCTTAGTGCCAGAAAATCTGCACCCAGCTCTATTGCAAGCAATGCATCATTTTTATCTTTTGTCGTCAGGGAGGGTACCGTGACATTTGAATCAGGCAAATTCATGCCTTTGTTGTCGCGTAAGATGCCGGCCTGCACCACCTTGCAACGTACATCCTTGCCGACAATAGAGGTGACCGTAAATTCGAGTCTTCCATCATCCAGAAAAATACGATTACCTTTTTTTACATCCTTGTACAGGCCCTTGTATTGAGAGTGAATCAGATTTTCGTCACCTGAACCCTTGCGGCTGGTAATGGTTATGTTTTGTCCCTGTATTAGCTCAATATATCCATTAGTGAATTTGCCAACCCGCATCTTGGGGCCGCACAGATCCATAATAATGGCGGTATGTTTTCCAAGGCGCTTGGAAACGCGTCTAACCCTTTCCACGTATAAACGGTGTGTCTTTTCGTCTCCATGCGACATATTCAGGCGGATTACATTGACACCGGCCTTTAGGAGAGCCTCAATTTGGGGGTTATTGCCTGTAGCCGGTCCAAGAGTAGCAACTATCTTCGTGCGTCTTTTATCCAGGGCAATTTTTTCCAGTGCGTCCGAGTTTTTCAATTCTAATCCCTGGGAACCTCTGAACAAGTCGTGAACGAATATCTTGAGTCTAAAATTCCCAACTCGATTGCTGTTCCAGACGCAATTCTACCTTCTCCATCCCTGGAGTCGTGCTTCGTTGCAAAACTTCGCAATAGCCTGCTATTGCCTGCATGGACGCAGGTAAGGTGCGTGAGCAGGGATGCGGAAGCTTTACGTGCGTTTTGCGCCTCACATTTGAAAATTATAGCTCTCAATCTTATTCGCCCAGACTTATCCAGAGGTTCCCTCGTCTTTTATAGTTGAATTATTGGAATAACATTAATAATGATAGCGGCAAACCACTATTTATCATTAGCATGAACCGGCTATAATCGCAGATCTTACAATTGATTTACCTGTCGGGGTTTAATGATGCCTGAATATCGTTCCAGAACCACTACTCATGGTCGCAATATGGCCGGTGCGCGTGCCCTATGGCGTGCTACCGGTATGAAAGATGACGACTTTGATAAGCCAATTATTGCGGTAGCCAACTCGTTTACCCAGTTTGTTCCCGGGCATGTGCATCTCAAGGACATGGGTCAACTGGTAGCCCGTGAAATCGAAAAGGCTGGCGGTGTTGCCAAGGAGTTTAATACGATTGCAGTGGACGATGGTATTGCCATGGGTCACGGCGGCATGCTGTATTCATTGCCTTCCCGCGAGATTATTACGGACTCGGTTGAATATATGGTGAATGCACATTGTGCGGATGCCATGGTCTGTATATCTAATTGCGACAAGATCACACCGGGGATGTTGAATGCGGCCATGCGGTTGAATATTCCAGTCATCTTTGTCTCTGGTGGGCCAATGGAATCCGGCAAGGCGGTGATTCATGAGCAGGAAGTTCATCTGGACCTGGTAGATGCAATGGTATCTGCAGCCGATCCTGCAGAGACAGATGAAGATGTAATGATCATGGAGCGTTCTGCCTGCCCTACCTGTGGTTCCTGTTCAGGTATGTTTACGGCCAATTCCATGAACTGTCTTACTGAAGCGCTGGGCCTGTCTTTGCCAGGTAATGGTTCATTGTTGGCAACGCATGCAGCAAGAGAGCGTTTGTTTTTAGAGGCAGGTCGAATAATTGTGGCATTGGCCAAACGTTATTATGAGCAGGATGATGATTCAGTATTGCCACGTTCAATCGCCAATTTTGATGCCTTTGAAAATGCCATGAGCCTGGATATTGCCATGGGTGGTTCTACCAATACTATTCTTCATCTTCTGGCCGCCGCACACGAAGGTGATGTGAAGTTTACAATGAAGGACATTGATCGTTTATCACGCAAGGTACCCAACCTTTGCAAGGTGGCACCAAGTACGCAGAAATACCATATGGAAGACGTGCATAGGGCAGGCGGTGTAATGGGCATTCTTGGGGAACTTGATCGTGCGGGACTGTTACATAAGGAGAATGGTACCGTACATGCGCAGAATATGGCAGAAGCGCTCGCATTATGGGACGTGCGTTTAACCAGTGATCCTAAAAGGCTGGATTTCTATAAGGCAGCACCGGGTAACGTGCCTACCCAGGTAGCATTTAGTCAGAACAAACAGTACCCATCTCTTGATACAGATCGTGAGAATGGTTGTATCCGTGATCTAGCGCATGCCTATAGTAAGGACGGTGGCCTTGCTGTTTTGTATGGCAATATTGCCGAAGATGGTTGCGTAGTCAAAACGGCGGGTGTTGATGAAAGTATTCTGAAGTTCTCAGGGCCAGCACGAATTTTTGAAAGTCAGGATGTGGCAGTAGAGGCGATACTGGGTGACAAGATTAAAGAAGGGGATGTGCTGGTTATTCGTTATGAAGGCCCACGTGGCGGGCCCGGTATGCAGGAGATGCTTTATCCCACCAGCTACCTGAAATCAAAAGGTTTGGGTAAGGCCTGCGCCTTGATAACAGACGGGCGTTTTTCCGGAGGCACATCCGGGCTTTCTATCGGACACGTCTCACCGGAAGCAGCAGAAGGTGGCACTATCGGTTTGATAGAGGAAGGCGATACCATTGAGATTGATATACCTGAACGGAATATTCGTGTTGCGTTAACAGATGATGAACTGGCAAAACGTCGTAAGGAAATGGTTGCTAAAGGGAAACAGGCATGGAAACCAAAGGATCGTCAACGAGTAGTCAGTAATGCCTTAAAGGCGTATGCCGCCATGACCACTTCTGCGGCGTACGGTGCAGTGAGAGATGTAAGTCAGCTTGAATAGCGTTAGTGGTATAGAATTACTGGATGAATTTGGTCGGTTCCAATTTTCTGTTCCTGGGATGAAGTGTATTTGCCGTAATTTGTGTACTGGCAGAGCGTTTACCCTTAACCGCTTACTGAAAAATACACTAAAACAGTAGGATTTAGACCGTCTAATAAAATATTAATATATATTCAATTACTTATATAGCATTAATAGGCATGCTATGGAATATTTGCTTCAGGCCTCACTCAAATGGCGAATTATTTTTTTGCCTTTTCCCTGTGAATCGAATATGTTGCGAGGATAGTATCTGTAGTTAATACTAAATTTTAGGGCATTAGCAATACTAATAATGTGGTATCTGTGGTAATCAAGCTTAATGCCCGTTAATGATTTTACAGTTTTACAAATGAAAATCCCGGAGGAGATCGAACATGTCTGATGTACAAGATGAACGTCTGGAAAGCTGGCTAAACAGTCGACTGGATGAATTGCTACCGCAAAAACTCGAAGAAATTGAATCTAGCAAAACCCCCTCAATGTCTATTATTGCAACTAAAGGAACAATGGACTGGGCTTATCCTCCATTCATTTTAGCTTCCACAGCGGCTGCACTTGGTTGGGATGTAAACATTTTCTTTACATTTTATGGCCTGGCATTATTGAAGAAAAAACTGAATCTGGATGTAAGCCCACTAGGTAATCCTGCAATGCCAATGAAGATGCCATGGGGTCCTAAATGGTTCAAGAGTATTAACTGGAACATGCCAAACCTTCTTATGGCGGGTGTACCGGGGTTCGAAAAGGTTGCAACTGCTTTAATGAGCCAGACAGTAAAGAATTGTGGTGTAGCCACTATTGAAGAATTGCGCGGTTTATGTCTTGAAGCTGGAGTTAATATGGTTGCCTGTCAGATGACAGTTGAACTGTTCGGATTTGAGCATGATGACTTTATTGATGATGTTAAAGACTATGTGGGTGCTGCAAGCTTCTTGCCAATCGCGCAGAAATCAGATGTATGTCTGTTTATCTAGTCTTGTTATCATAAGATAAAATTGATTACTGGAAGTAATAGAATCACATATTATAAAAAAGGGAGCAGTATGCTCCCTTTTTTATGTTTTAATTTTATGGTTTAAAAAAATAAATGCAGTCTTGTCAGGTCGTATTTAAACCAACCTCTGTTATAAATCCCCCCAGCTCGATTTCTTGCGCCATCGAATGCGCGTAAGCAAAATGCCAAACAGCATGCTGACAATAACCACAGCAGCTCCCGTCATAAACCAGTTACGGTAACTTCGATCCTGCAGAGAATCATTTTCCTGTTGTAGCAGTTGGATGTTACGTTCCATTTCAATGGTTTTTGTTCTAAGAGTTTCGTTTTCCTCCGAGATCTGAATTGCATTGGAAGATACGCGTCGGATTTCAGCAAGCTGTTTGTTTAGCCGAACATTTTGTGAATTTAGCTGATTCCTTTCACTTTCAAGTGCAGCCATCTGTTTTTCAATTTCGCGAAGTCGGGACATCTTTTCTTCAGCATCCGCCAGACGATCACGTGCTGACGGTATAGCCATTAAATCCTTGCTCAGTACCCAGCCTTCCTTGCCGGTCTGGGTGCGCACCAGTGAATAGCCAGTTTCTTCGTTTGTTTCCAGTACAACTAATGCATTGCCGCTTTTGGGGAATCGCAGGATTTTATGTCGATCTGATTGACCTGACCTCATGGGGATTTTTAATTGGTCGCTAACATAGCGAACGGTCTCTGCCTGCGCAAATCCTATTGAAATCAATGTGATAAGGAAGATTATATACTTCACTGCATGAGTCCCTCTTCGGTTAATTGACCGTTTTCCCCAACGGGCATATTTTATGAAATATGCATGGGAAAAAAGCGGAGCCGGTCACAAAAACCATTGCATTTTGAGCGATTTCCTTGCAACTATCAACCATTTATCGGATAGCTAATACCATCTGGCGAGTCACTGGCATACTCCTCAGAATGACATACTATTATCTATAATAGGTCTTCCCTGTAGCCAGGGGGGTAGTGTTGTGGTTGATAACCAGAAGTCATGGGGAGAATAGTGTCAGTGTCAGTGTTCCCTAAAATACAAGATATTCTAGATAAAAAGCAGATTTCATATAAGCTTTTTCTACATCCATTTGAGCCTTCTGCAATTAGCGTGGCGCAGTCTCTCGGTATTGATCCTCAAAAAGTTATACAGGCTTCAATCTTGCGTGATGAAGCCAGCATGTTGATGGTGATTTATCCGGCAACAGGTGAGTTTGATCTTGAAGGTCTGAACGAGGTATCGCAACGTGACTTTTCAATGCTGACGGCATATCAGGTATGTGAAGTTTTACCAACGTGTGAAGAAGGCATTTGTGCGCCAATAGCCAGTATCTATAATCTGGGTGCAATTGTGGACGAATCATTAAGCAGTGCAGATCCAGTTTATATGGTGCTTGATTCCGAGCACTTGTGCCAAATTACCAATGCCGATTTTTTTAATTTACAAGGGGGTTCTGTTATGAAAAAACTCTCGATTGTTAAGGACGATTTACCCAGGAGCAGAATGACTGAGATGCCGCAAACTGATGTAGAAAACCGCCGTAACCTTATCCGTCAGAGGTTGCAAAATATGCAGGACTTGCCTGCAATGCCAAAAGTGGCTCATGAAGTATTGTTGCTCAGTGCAGACCCTTATGCAAATGCAACAGACCTGGGTGGGATTATTGAACAAGACCCAAGTCTGTCGGCACAGATCATCCGGTACTCTCGTTCACCATTTTATGGTTACAAGGGTGATGTAGAGTCCATTCAGGATGCCATTTCCCGAGTCCTGGGTTTTGATATGGTGCTTGATCTTGCCATGGGCGTGTCTGTAGGCAAAGCATTTCGTAATCCTGAAGATGGGCCGCTAGGCCTGAATGAATTCTGGCGACATGCTACCTATAGCGCCGCATTGGTCCAGCAGCTTGGAAAAGCGGTTAACAGTGCGCATAGGCCACGTCCGGGGATGGCGTATCTGTCCGGCTTGCTACATAATTTTGGCCTGTTGCTGCTCGGGCACCTGTTTCCACATGAATTTTCGTTATTGAATAACGCCGTACAAAGAAATCCCAAGGCACCGATTGTAGCGCTCGAATCAGGTACGTTGGGTGTTACCCATATGGAGCTTGGTTCCTGGCTGATGGAGGCCTGGGATATGCCGGGAGAACTGATAACTTCTATTAAGGAACATCACAATGGAAAATATCAGGGAGTTCATGCCGTATATCCGAACCTGGTGTTCATCTCAAATCGTCTATTGAATACTATTGGTTCAGGTGATGAAGTGAGTAATAAACTGCCAGGCACCGTAATGAGTAATCTGGGTCTGACTGAAGAGCAGGTACTGGAAATCTTTGATGATGTAATGGAAAAACGTGAAAGCCTGGATTATATGGCGGTACAGATGGTTGCCTGATTTCAGTTATGCTATCTGATTGACACGCAAGCTCTAACTAAAATAATTAATAAAATACCAGTTTCAATAAAAACAACAACAAATTATACTGCCGGCCATTGGCCGGCAGTATTTTTTATATACTATTTGCAAATAATAAATGGCCGGGAATAAAATCTGTGAAGCTTGATCCAGAAAGAGGTTTGATTCAGGAGGCGCAATTTGTTTCATCGCCTAACTATGATGAACGGCCTGAAGATACAAAAATTAGCCTGATGACGATCCATGGGATCAGTCTACCACCGGGCGAGTTTGGCGGTCCGTGGGTAGAAGATTTCTTTACGAACTCTCTGGATGAAAATTCCCATCCGTACTTTAAGGAAATTAAACCGCTAAAAGTATCCAGTCATTTATTTATCCGTCGTGATGGGTCATTGTTCCAGTTTGTACCATTGCAGAAGAGGGCGTGGCATGCTGGAGAATCCAGTTATCAGGGCAGGGAGAAATGCAATGACTACTCCATAGGTGTAGAACTGGAGGGTGATGACGATACGCCTTATGAAGATATTCAGTATAAAGTATTGTCAGAAGTAGCAAGTCTGATCATCAGCTACTATCCTGCTATTACACCAGAACGAATTGTCGGACATTGTGATATTGCCCCCGATCGCAAGACAGACCCGGGACCTGCGTTTGACTGGGCATATTTTCGTTCCTTGCTAATAGAGAAATAAATAATAGAAAAATAAACATACGATTTTTATTCATATGACACTAATTGCACTACTAACTTGTCTTGCACTTGAGATGTTCTGGCAAAGAGCGGATGAATACCGCCGTCTTGACTGG
>DAOWEP010000190.1 GCA_030638455.1 Gammaproteobacteria bacterium | reverse complement strand
TATCAATAGTAAATTTGAAATTAAACAGTAACATCAATAAGATAGCTAAAAGATAGCAACAACATTCCTTATGGAATTCAGGAGAATACCTTGGAGCAAGAAAATTTACTCCATCTAATTATTATCGATAAATCCATGGATGATGCCGATCTATTGGTCAGCGCATTAAGGGATGCCGGCCATGACATACGGAGCGTCTTTGTGCGCGATGAATCAGAGTTCCATAGCGCTCTGGAAGACCAAAATCCGGATTTAATTCTCTGTGATGTCAACATGGGAGCACCTGACCTCGAGCAAGTACAACAGGCGGTTATTCAATCAAAACAGGATATACCAATCATTGCGACCGCAAGTGCACTGTCCTCTAAACAGCAACTAAAGGCAATACAGGCAGGCGCCCTCGACCTGGTCTGCAAAAAGAACTCCGAGCACTTTCAATTCGTTATTGACAGGGAAATAAAGAACCTTGCGGCTCGCAGAAAACTTGCAACGTATGATGCTTCCCACAATAAAGTTGAAAAAAAACTTCAATCGCTGGTAGACAGCTCAAGAAATGCCATAGCATACATAAATGAAGGCATGCATATTTATGCCAACCCGATTTATCTGGAAATGTTTGGCTTTCCAGGCCCGGAAGAAATAGAAAGCACGCCGGTAATGGATATTATTAGCCCGGACAATCATTCAAAACTCAAAAATTACCTACGGCGGTATAGCAATGGTGAACAAGGTACCATGGAACTGGAAATCCAGGCCCTTCGCCCGGAAGGCATTACATTTGATGCCACGATAGAATTTTCACCCGCAAGCATAGAAGGTGAACCCTGTACCCAGCTCCTGATCCGGGATCAATCCATCAGCAAGGAACTAGAAAAGAAAGTTAAATATCTTAGTAAACAGGATTTATTAACGGGGCTATATAGCAGGCAATATTTTCTGAAAATATTAAATATTGCTGTCCTTGACGCAAGAGATAACAAAAATACCTACAGTATCCTTTATATTGTTCCAGACAGATTCAGCAATGTTAAAGCTACCGTAGGCATTGCAGGTGCTGACCTGGTTATTGGAGACATAGCCAGTATTATAAGGGACAACCATGAAGGCTCTGATATTGCAGCACGATTTGGAGATTGCTCATTTACTGTAATGACAAAAATGAGTGATATTGCAATCGTTACCGCACTTGCCGACAAGATTCGAGCCTCAATTGAAGATCATATTTCTGAAATTGCTGGCACGTCCATTTCTGTCACTTGCAGCATAGGCATAACGATGTTTGATGAAACAGCAAATGAAGCTCAGGAAGTCATATCAAATGCTGACCTTGCATGTGAACTGGCCCAAAAAGATGGGGGTAACCGCGTTCATGTTCATAACCCAATTGCAGACAAACTGGCCACACAGGAACGTGAAAAAGAGTCCATCGCATTGATCAGGGGCTCGCTTGTAAATAACCGCTATACACTGGTATACCAGCCTATAGCTAGCCTTCATGGCGACAAGGTTGAGAAATATGAAGTACTGGTACGTATGCTTGGAAAGGAAGACAACGAGATACTCCCAGATCAATTTATACCGATTGCAGAAGAAACCGGATTGATTGTTGATATTGACCGCTGGATAATCGCAAAGGCCATGAAAACTCTGGCAGAGAGAAGGAATAGTGGCAGCAACACTGTCTTCTTTATAAAATTATCGGGCATCAGTATAGCTGATAATGATCTGCTTCCATGGATAATCAAACAACTCAAGAAAAACAGGCTGGAAGGAAACAGTGTTGTATTTGAATTATCCGAGTCGGCTGTTGTTAACCAGTTAAAAAAAGCGCAGGCCTTTCTGAAAGGCCTGACAGAACTACATTGTGGTTTTGGCCTTGAACATTTTGGGGTAGGCACAAACTCTGTACAACTGCTCAAACACCTACCTGCAAACTACCTGAAGATTGATGGTTCCTTTATGCACAAATTGGCCAGTAATCGTGAAAACCAGGAAATCATCAGATCAATTACCAATATGGCGATATCCAGGCACATGACCACCATCGCCGAATTTGTAGAAGATGCCAGCAGTCTGGCCATATTATGGCAGTGTGGTATTAACTTTATTCAGGGATACTTCCTGCAAGAACCGGATAAAATAATGAACTATGATTTTAGCGGCGAAGAACAGATTGAAGCCTGAACATTAGCTACCTTCAACCTGGATTAACAATCTAGTTAGCCCAGAACATGTGAAACCAGACCATCCGCAAGCTTCGGCTCAAACCATGTAGACTTCGGCGGCATAACACCATTGGCATCTGCAACAGACATAAGGTCTGCCATACTGGTTGGAAACATTGAAAACGCAACTGCCATTTCTCCACTATCGACACGCTTTTCCAGTTCTTTCAAACCCCGGATACCCCCAACAAAGTCAATACGGCTGTCTGTTCTGGGGTCACTGATGCCAAGCACTGGTTCAATTAAATGGTCGGCCAACAGACTCACATCCAGTCTGGCAACCGGATTATTATCTGGAACTAATCGCGACAATATACGCAGATAATACCATTGCCCATCAAGATACATTCCAAACTCTCCTGAATCCGAGGGACGCACGGCCTGATCTGACTCTTCGAGCTGAAAACGCTCACCCACCTGATCCAGAAACTCATTCTTTTCCAGTCCATTCAGGTCACGAACCACGCGATTATAGTCCAGTATATGCATCTGGTTATCGGGAAAGATTACCGAAAGAAAATAATTGTAGTCTTCATTGCCATCGTGATTCATGTTCTCCTTTCGACGCATGTCTGCCACACGAGAAGCAGCTGCAGACCGATGATGGCCATCGGCAATATATAAACATTCCATGGCATCAAATAATTCCGTTAATTTCTGATTGATGTTGTGATCCGAGATCTTCCATAAAGCATGCTGCACTCCCCCACCCGCAGTTAAATCAACATCCGGAGTTTCGGTTACTACACGACGAATGATCGTGTCTACCCGGATATCATTACGATAAGTCAGAAAAACGGGGCCTGTTTGGGTATTTAACGCGTCAATTTGTCTGACACGGTCGTTTTCTTTAACGGGCCGGGTAAACTCATGCTTACGAATCCGGTTAGTATCATAATCCTGCACGGAAGCCACGGCCACCAGACCTGTCTGCTCATGGTCACCCATAATCAGGCGATACACGTAATAGCAGGGCTCGGAATCGCGCACCAGGATTTCTTCCTTAATCATCCTTGCAAGGTTATCTGCCCCTTTTGAATATACCGTTTCATCAAATGGATCCACTCCTTCCGGCAAATCAATTTCAGGCTTGGAGATATGCAAAAAGCTCCAGGGTCTTCCCTTTACCTGCTCCCTTGCCTCTGCGGAATTTAGTACATCATAGGGGGGCGCCACTACTTCTTTTGCAAATTCTGACTTGGGGCGCAAGCCTCTAAATGGTCGAATCAGGGTCATAACAATTCCCGGGTTTCCAGTTAATCAAGCCCTCTATTCTACCGATGCAGTACTGTACTCGGCAAGGGCGAGCCATTGCCTTCATACTGCGCCTTGTTACGAAACACCACAGGAATACTGAATCCCATAATATCACCTTGATAGAGTACCAGTAATCGGGCGTACAACGCTGTTCATATTTATTTAAATATCAATTACATAAGAAGAATTCAACCGAACCAAAAATCACAATATTTTTTTATTCACAACGTCCATGGCATACTGTTATATACTAGCGTGCAAGCAAACTCCATCAGAACAGGTGTTTATAAAATATAATGAAAAACATATAGATGGTGATCTCTAACAGCAACAATCCGGACGAGTTAACAGGTTCATCAGATGTGATCATGGAACAGGCACACAAGTCTGATAGTAGTAGTGGTCCTTTAGGATGGCTCAAATCTTTCGGCGGGCTTTTGATTCCACCAAGTTTAGCCGTTTCTACCAAGCTGGCTATTTCCATTGGCATAATGATCAGCATCGGTATGTCACTACTGGGTGCTGCAATCATCCATAACCAGACCAAGCTTCTAAACCAACAGACTCACACATATGGTCGAACAGTGGTAGACCAGATGGCGCAAGCTGCAAAAGAGCCATTGCTTGCCAATGACTCTCTGCTACTGGATATTTTGACGTATAACCTTGCCGCTGCTGAAAATGTTCTGGGCACCGCAATCTATTCAACTGAATATAAAATCATCTCAAGCTCTGGAAGGAATCCTTTTGAGGCATATGCACCTTTTTCAAACCAGGAGAAGAAACACCTGAATGGCAGTCAAAATATACTGGAGTGGGAATGGAAATATTCACCCAGTGGTTCACTGGATGCTGTTTCATTTTTTAGCCCGGTCAGATTCAGAGATGTAATTCTTGGATATGCGCTGATTTCATACAGCAGAGAGGCAATGACCCAGGCCAAATATGAATCTGTACGCTCAATAGTAGTAGCCACCATTGTCCTTATCATACTTGGCATTGTAATGTCTTACCTTCTGGGAAGAAGACTTACACGACCACTGGACAGCCTGATGAATGCAAGTCGTGCAATGGAGCTGGGGCAGTATGATTACCGTATCAAGGATGCCCGAAAAGATGAGATTGGTCACTTGATGAATTCATTCAACCTGATGGCACAAGGTATGCTGGAAAAGTCACAGGTTGTAGATGCCTTTTCACGCCATGTACCACCAAATGTCACAAAAGAGATCATCAATAATCTGGAACCAGTAGAACTTGATGGAAAACATGTAGTCGGTAGCGTAATGTTTGTTGATATTGTAGGTTTTACAGCCAAATCAGAAGCCATGACCCCACAGGGGGTTGCACAACTACTGAATGAATTCTATACCATCATTACCCAGACGATACATCTATACAAGGGAACAATAGACAAATACATGGGCGACTGCGCAATGCTTATCTTCGGTATACCTGAAGAAGATACCAGCCACGTTTTTCACTCCATAGCATATGCAATTTTCCTGCAACGACTAATGGATAGAAAGAATGCCCAACGAATTTCACGCGGAGAATCTCCTGTATACCTCAGAATTGGTGTAAATACAGGCGAAATGCTGGCCGGAAATATGGGGCCAAAGGAAAGACTACAATACACAGTAGTGGGTGATGCCGTTAACCTGGCATCCCGGTTATCTTCACAAGCCAGCGCCGATCAGATAATCATTTCGGAGGAAACCTATTGCTTACCCGGTATTAAAGAAAGGGTCATCGCAACAAAACATCAATCCGTACAAATAAGAGGAAAGTCCGAACCCGTCACTACCTATATCGTAGAGAGCGTTACAGGAATTTATGAAACCGTGATGGACAGACAAATTACCGCGGCTCTAACTCAGCTTGATGAACAGATGCCCCTCAGCCTAACCGCCCAGCACGAATCAATGAATCAAAGCCAGAATTCCGATAATCAACAATATCTTCTATGAAATTTCCTTCCGCACGCTTGCGCATAGTAATTATGACGCTCATCCTGTCCGGATGTTCAACCTTTTCACAGCTCAAGCTGGGCAGCCAGGAAGATATTGATCAGTGGCTGGAAAATGATCAATACGGCCACGCCCTGAGCGTCTTAACACTTCAGGAAAAAATATTTAACGACGAAGAAACCAGAAGGAACCTTAAAAGGGTAAAGATCAAGGCATCACAATATGACCGGAAACAGGCCGCCAATATCCGCAAGCTATTATCAAAAGAAAAATGGGATGAGGCCATTGCTCTGCTGAATTCCTCAATACAGAATCATCCTGACGGCAAGCAATTACTTCGCGCACAAAAGGTCTTGCAGCGCAAACAGCGGCAACACACCATGAATCTGGAAGCGCAACTGTTGCTTGCAAAAACCGAATGGTTATCAAAGAACCTGAGATTATATCAGATCATGTTGCTGGCTGACCCCCAGAATCAATCCACAAAATGGAAAATAGCGGGCACCCAACATGAGCTAAAAAGCTCTGCCGACAAACTACAGATTTTTGGCAATAATGCATTAAGAAAAAAAGAATATGATCTTGCAGATATATGCCTGAGCACTGCAAACCGGTTAAAGCCAACGAAAGAACTTAATGAAAGCCTGGTCTTACTGGAACTTAGATCCAGGAAAACCGCAAAGAAAATAAAAACATTATCAGATGGAATGAAGAAAGCGCTGAAAAAGAACGATTTGGCACAAGGAAGAAAATTAATCGCCGAGCTTGAAAAAATGAACGACTACCCTTTTGAGCTTGAAAAACTAAAGCAATCCATTATTAATAACATCAGGATTAAAGTAACGAAAATCCTGAAAGAAGGTGACATCCTGTATAAAAATGGAAAAATTGAAGGTGCCAAAACTGTCTGGGAGAATGCACTAAAACTTGAGCCAGAAAATGAACAGCTACATGATCGTATCTCGCGTGCTGAACGCGCACTGGAAACACTGAAGGAACTCAAGAAATCTAAACCCTAACCTGCTCCGCTAATAATAAACACTAACAACAACTTCACTCACCTTGCTCCAGCACTACCATGCTCTTTACATCCCTATACCCACGCGGCAATTTACTGCCACGACGACCTCTTTCCCCTGAATACTCATCCACCTCTTCCGGTTTCATTGTCTTGTGTCGCTGTCCTGAATAAATCACCAGTGACTCACCATCCTGCACACAGGTAATGGCGGACATATATTCTTCACGGGACGCTACTTTGGCGGAAGGTATTCCAATAATCTTGTTGCCCTTACCCTTTGGCATCTGCGGGATTTCTTCAAGCGGAATGACCAGCATATTGCCTGCACTGGTGACCGCAACAATCCAGTCAACATCATACTCTCTCACCCTGACCGGTTGCATCATCCTGGCACCTTTTGGAACCGACATGACCTTTTTGCCCGCCTTGTTGCGTGAGATCATATTTTCCAGTTCTGTCACAAACCCGTAACCGGCATCTGATGCCAGTAGATACAAATCCTTCGGGTCACCCATGGTCACGCCCACAAAGGACGCGCCATCCGGTGGATTTAACTTGCCACTTAAGGGCTCTCCATGTCCGCGTGCGGACGGCAAGGTATGCGCAGGCACTGAATATGCACGCCCTGTGGAATCAAAAAAGATCGCCAGTTGGTTGCTGCGCCCTGCTGCACTGGCCTGATAGGCATCGCCTGATTTATAGGCCAGTGACATGGGATCAACCTCATGCC
>DAOWEP010000101.1 GCA_030638455.1 Gammaproteobacteria bacterium | reverse complement strand
TGCCTGACAGAACCCGCGTTGTCCATGCCCGATCTTGCAACGCCACAGGCACAGGTTGCAGCGCGTAGTCCCGTTATCAAGCTGTTCCTGTAGTCGGGTTTTAACCAACCGGTACTGCTGGGAAGATGGCTGTTGAGATGATGTAGGGGGCGTGTTCATCAAATGCTCCAGTATAATATCTTATTACCCTAAAGTAGAAAGCTAAGGTATTCAACCCGTTGATATAGAGGTCTTGTCCGTTAAATAGTCTTTTTCTGATAAAAATTCAGCCATTTGGCTTGACTAGTGCGCCCTTGACCGGTTTAATTACGCCTCCTGAAATCAGTACCGAGCCACTAGCACCTAGTGTCTGGAACCTGAATCAAGGCCAGATAGCTCAGTCGGTAGAGCAGTGGACTGAAAATCCTCGTGTCGGTGGTTCGATTCCACCTCTGGCCACCATTATTTATCCCTTTGTTATGCGATGTATTTTCAACCTTCATAGGTTGTTGCCCCAGTTCGTTATTGTACAAATGGGATAGATTGTTCACGTTTATCATGTTTTGTTGATTGGGCGCATATGGGTCGTGAAGATAGCAAGACACACAAGTCTTGAGGCTTCCGTGCATGCTTTACAGCTGGCAAGCGAACATTCTGGGCATACCTGCAATACATATAGGTGCCGGTTCAGTGACTTAATTGGATACAAAAACGTCCCTTGTAAATATGATACCTTATGTAAGCTATGCTGAGAAAAAAGCCGCCAACCACAGGAGGGATATGTGCCGAGTGCCAATCTCCCGATATTGCGGCCAGACCAAAAGATCATTTCGGGTCTGTTGCATGGGAATTTGAATGTGATCATGTCAAAGAGGTATTTCTTGAATCAAAAGGAGTTGTTATCAACTGCGCCATTAATAATTGTCGATGTTGCGTAGATGATGGAAGGGATTACTTCGTCAATTCACCGAAGATTTCACCGCTAAAGAGTTTTTTTGAGGCCTCCATGAAATTCCTTGATCGTTAGTTGTTTAAAGAAACTGTTTTGATGAGAAAGGCATAGTCATGATCCAGGTAACCATGAGCTTGAAAAATATCGCTGGATGCTGGAGGAGCTAAGGGTTTCTCTATATGCACAGGAGTTAAAGACAGCGTATCCTGTTTCAGTTAAAAGACTGGAAAAACAGCGTGATAAGATTTTCTGAAGTGGTTGAAGAAACAAACGTAATCACATGTATAATGGGTTCTTCCCGGAAATTATTATGTCTGAAGCTGAAAAAATAACCCGATGTGTTGAGGTATTGTGTGGCAGTGGTTGTAATACTGTGCGATCCACAATTTCTTCATTACAAAATAATGAACCTGTTCAATCCCATAAGCAGATGGTTAATGAGCTTGATGGTAATGGGCGTGCAATATTATTGGCTGAACTTGTCAGTATTATGGCTATCTATGAAAAAGAGAATATGATTGACTGGCAAGAGATTAATTCCGTATTCCTTGATATGGATGGTACCTTGCTGGACCTGCATTTTGATAATTATTTCTGGCGAGAACATGTGCCTCTACGGTACGCACAGATAAATGATATCCATATGGAAGAGGCCAGGGAAAAGCTGTTTACAAAATTCAGTGAAATGGAAGGTACCATGGAATGGTACTGTGTAGATTACTGGACCGAGCAGTTGGGTATGGATATCGCTATGCTCAAGGAAGAAGTAGACCACCTGATAGCGGTGCATCCCCATGTAGTCGAATTTCTGGAGGCGGTGCGAGCTACCGGCAAACGAGTAGTCCTGGTAACCAATGCGCATGGTAAAAGTTTGGAACTGAAAATGAACAGGACCCAGCTCGGGGGTCATTTTGATGCGCTGATATGTGCACATGACCTTGGCTTACCAAAGGAAGATGTGCGCTTCTGGGAAAAGTTGCAGAACATTGAGCCATTTACTTCAGGCAATACATTGCTGGTAGATGATAGCCTGCCTGTGCTCAGGTCTGCACGGGAATACGGGATTCAGCATTTGCTTGCCGTATACAAACCGGATACCAAAGGACCTATGAGGGAAGTGGAAGACTTTATGGCAATCCACAGGTTTGAAGAGATCATGCCGGGGTGATTATGACTCTGGCGTTAAAGGGATATCTAGCCAAAAACAGCTGCCTTGGCCAAATGTACTCTCAAAGCCTATGTTCCCTTCCATAGCTTCAATGAGCCGCTTGGTAATAACAAGACCAATACCAGTACCTCCGATAGCGCCAGACTCCTCTGCACGTACAAAAGGGGAAAAAATTAGTTGTTTATGCTCATCATTAATACCTAATCCGGTATCCTCTATCAATACTCTGACATATCCATCAGAAAGCATCTTGCAAGTCAGTGTTATCTTGCCGTTTTCATGGCTGTATTTCACTGCATTGGATAATAGATTCAGGACCACCTGCTTGAGACGCCTGTGATCAACATAAACCATATACCCTGAATCGGTTGGAATAAGATTATTTAGACGGATGCCTCTTTTCTCTGTTAGTGCCTGTATCATTGCAGTGCACTCGGAGAGCACCTTATTGAGGCTGACGGTTTCTAATGATATATCAAGATGTCCAGCCTCAATTCTGGATAGATCCAATGTATCGTTAATAAGCTCAAGCAAATGATTTCCTCCATCCAATATTTCCTGGATGTGTTGTCTATCATCTTCTGTGAATCGATCATCTTGTTTTATTGAAAGCAACTGACCAAAGCCCAGGATTGCATTCAGAGGTGTCCTCAGCTCATGACTCATGTGGGATAGAAATTCTGTTTTAGCTTTATTGGCTAATTCAGCTTCTATCTTAGCCTGCTCAAGTTCATGGGTGCGCTCTATAATACGTTGCTCAAGTTT
The DNA here is from genome assembly GCA_030638455.1 of Gammaproteobacteria bacterium. Taxonomy (GTDB): domain Bacteria; phylum Pseudomonadota; class Gammaproteobacteria; order DAOWEP01; family DAOWEP01; genus DAOWEP01. The sequence goes on along the minus strand of DAOWEP010000101.1, from coordinate 2,268 downwards.
ATCATGGGCTTTGCGTAAGGCATCCTGTGCTTGTTGGTTTTCCGTAATATCACGTCCATATATATTGAGATAATTTTCATCGGTCACAGGTATAAATAACAGTGAATATATACGCCCATTTGCCTCAAGGTTATAATCATATGGGTTACCCGATTTAAGACAGGATGTACAAATAGAATGAAGATTTTCTGGGATGCTTTCACCAATTGAACACTGCCACTTTTCAAGAACCGGTTGACTACCCTTGTTGGCATACAGCAGGAGGCCACCATGACTACACCTCATTATCGGTGCCGGGTTTTCAGATGGGAAGCGGGCAGAATGCGGTTATAGGGGGTTTCTTCCATACAGCTAGTACCTGCTATGTGTGTTTGTTCGTGATGATGTGTGTAATTAAATAATTATACAAAATCCTGTGCATGGTGAATTATTAGCTTTACCTGTTAATCATTGCCAAATAAGTAAGCAACTGCAATTAACCAGACTGATCACATCAGAATATGATCTGGTCTCTTTATCTTTCATGATGCTATCTTTTTTATAGGTATAAGAATAAATGTAACTACGTACTACGGTTGCCCCCTGCGACCAGAATGGACGGATAAATCCTTACCTGTCCCACTTCTTGAAACGTTTCTTGCAGTGCTTATGTAGTGATTCGTAATCATTAAAGAAAAGTTCAAAACTTTTTTCAGCAGGCTCGTCATACTCGCAGTAATCATTATCATGATCACGGCAAATTTGTGGTCTTACTTCATAAATGCCGCAACGTCCACCTTGCTGTAGATGTGTGCATTTACTTTGAAACATGATGGTCCAGCCTTCATCGTCCTTATAGATTTGCACATTTTCATGGGATACCTGCCACAGTAGATGTTCGTAATCATATTTGGAGCGCGGTGTTTCGAGTGCTTCCGTTACATAACTGCAACACTTGGAGCCATGGCAGAAACTGCACTTATTTTCAGGCGTGATTTTAACATTAAGACTGGATTTGTTTTTCAAGGTCATAGATAGCTCTTAAATTGTTAATAGTATTTCAGTATATCAGATAGTATAAGTATGCATGTACCATTATAAACTTGCCATGCTTTATTGTTCAGACCTGTTGATAGTAGAAAACACAAAGCGGTCAAAATAGGACGAGTCTTGTGACAGAAAACCTGCCTTTATGATTATCCGGTGTTCACCAACGATTACCTCATATTCCAGATTTCTCTGATAGAGTTTTTTGGGAAACAATACAGTAGCCGGGATCTTGAGTGCAGAAACACTGCTGATAAATAATCCATGCTGGAAATCATTATCGTTTGATGCGCTATTAGCATCAGTGGCAGTATCGGCATTTTCGGCGAGACGACATTTTAACGGCAGAATATCACCAGGCACTATTTCTGTTCCTATTTCTACACATTTATCTTCACCGTGTTTTAACCAGCGGACAAGAGTTGTAAATAGTTGTTTCCTTGATTGTTTGTCAGGCTTGTCAATTATACTGATAACGTCACCCACATGAATGTCTGCCTCGGGGGGTGCTTTGCTTACAAGCATGTGACCATTAATGCTTTCATTGATGATCGCCCAGGGCTCCAGTACAGGGCTTAGCGGATCCTCGGGATCGAGTGAATATGTTTTTGATCCCTTTGTTTTTATTTTTGCCAATCTGGCATCATCGACCAACAACAGGTTATGCGCTGCCTCAATGCCAAAGGCAATCCTTACCGGTCTGGTTATCGTTTTTCTAGGCCTCTGACGTTCTTTTGGTTGTTCGCTTAGTGGTAATAGTAGCCTTATCAGGCCAGTTTCCAGTTCTTTTGTAGCGGTGCTTGTTTTCAGATCTTCCAGTTCCACCTTTCTTTTTTGGATGGCTTCCATCATTGGTCTGATGTCGATAATACGTGGATTTTCTATCTCAAAGTCTGATGAGTGTTTATGGATAGGGGTGGGCGGGCTATCACCCTCAAGGTCGGTAAACAGGTACTCCTCTTCTCTTTTGATACTGTCGTCGTCCAGATCTACTGGCTTAACAAGACAATGGCCGGCATATTGTTCCAGATATTCATACAGCTTTAAGGCCAACCCTTTATCCAGATGAAATGGATCAGAAGCCGAAAGCGACATAATCATTTTGTATAGCAGGCCAATACTGGAGGGCCCTGTCTGGCTACGTTCAAACTTAACAGGGGTGTCCAGTACCTGGTTTCCCTCTGCAAGATAATATAATTGGTTGATCTCAAGATAAGTGAATATAGGCGCAGGATAATAGGT
>DAOWEP010000081.1 GCA_030638455.1 Gammaproteobacteria bacterium | reverse complement strand
TACCGTCATGCGATATAAGGATTAACGGCATTTTGTTCATCAACATAATATAACAACTGCATCTAGCATAAAAAGTAGGTGACAGTAATTAACTGTCAGTCCATATCCCTCATTTCCTTATCAATTCGATCGAACTCCTTCTTTAGCTCCTCGTCATTCATAGGCTGATAATCGGATACAACTGACTCTTCATGATTGCTTCTGCTGTTGGCTCTTTCTTCGGTATATGTCTTTTCTGCTCCCTTAGGGATATATAGTCGTGCAAATATTATTCCTATCTCAAACAACACCCACATCGGCAATGCCAACAAGGTTTGCGATATTATGTCTGGCGGGGTCAACAGCATCCCTACAACAAAAGCACCCAGAATCACGTAAGATCGCTTTTCTGCCAGCTTTTCGGGTGTTGTAGTGCCCGTCCATACCAATAATACGGTTGCAATCGGCACCTCAAAGGCAACGCCAAAAGCAAAAAATAAAGTAAGTACTATATCAAGATAGCTGCCTATGTCAGGTGTATAGGTAATAGCTTCTGGCGCAACACTGATAAAAAATTTAAAAACGAGAGGAAACACCACGTAATACGCAAATGCCATTCCCAAATAAAACAGGAATGTACTCGCTGCGAGAACCGGCACGGCCATTTTGCGTTCATGTCGATACAGGCCCGGCGCAACAAAGCCCCATATTTGATACAAAATGAACGGCATTGCGGCGAATACTGATAGCACCAGAGTAAGTTTAAACGGGATAAGGAATGTTGAAGCCACCCCAATGGCAACCATGGTGCTACCTTCTGGCAAATGACTACTTAAAGGTCCTGCCACATAGGTATAGATATCGTTGGCGAAATAAAACAACCCGAGGAAAATAACGATTACAACCAGAATGATGCGCAGCAATCGATCGCGCAATTCCAGAAGATGTGACACAAAGGTCATCTCAACCTTTTCTGCACTCTCTTCTTGTTGACTATCCTCTGTCATGCCTCGTTGTTTTTATTAGGCATATTATCCGGTGCATGGTCCGGGGATTTATCCAGAGTGCCTCCAGACGAATGTCCAATCACTTCTGGTGCTGGTTCTTCTACTGGCTTGTTGTCAAGATTACTTTTGAGTTCTTCCTTAACATGACTGATATCGGCCCTGGCTTCTTCTATGATCTCATGGACGCTGGGGAATTTTGCATGCTCGTTCAATGTTTTCTTTAACTCATCGGCCGCAATTTCATGTTCAATATCGGCCTTTACCGAACGTACAAAACCACGGGCTTTGCTTACCCATAGACCGGCCTTGCGTGCAACGCCAGGAAGTCGCTCCGGCCCGATTACCAGCAAGGCAACGACCATGATCAGACTTAATTCCCAGAAACCAATATCAAACATAACAGACCAGTACTCTATCAAGGTGATAACTGCAGAATGCAGCCAGATGACGAAAGCTTAGGTGGCTCACACTCAGAAAATTCAACTTAGACAAACGATGGGGTTTTGTTACCAGAAAAGATAAAACAATCTTTAGACCTTGTCCTTTTCCTTTGATGTTACTTCGCCTTCAATAACAGTTCCTTCATCATCCTTGTTCAGCTTTTCACTAGTAGCTTTAGTAGCACCAGCATCGTCGCCATCTTTCATTGCCTTGCGGAAACTTTTAAGCCCACCACCCAGATCTGCCCCGATATTACGCAATTTCTTTGTGCCAAACAGCACGATAACGATCAACAGGATCAGAAGTAATGACCCGGGACCTATTCCACCAAAACCCATAATAGCCTCCAGACGCTCTATTCAAATAGTAAAAATATTTTTTATGTCAGGTTTCCAGAATCTGCTGACGCCCTTTATTTCGAGGGGCGACTCTTCTTTTCTTCGATACCCGATATCCCGAAACGCCGGCCCAACTCTTCAAGTACATCCTCCGGGCCCAGGCCCTTTGATGCCAGAAGTATCATTGTGTGAAACCATAGATCTGCAGTTTCATACACAATTTTCTTCGTGTCCCCGTCCTTTGCAGCCATCACTGTTTCGGTCGCTTCTTCACCGATTTTTTTCAGGATTGCATCCAGTCCTTTGGCGTACAGGCCTGCCACATAAGAAGAATCCGGTGCCGCCTTTTTGCGCTGCTCGAGTACTTCTGACAGTTGTTGCAGTATATCACTCATTTTGGTCACTTTTCTGGCTGTATTTTCTGTATGGTTCCGTATTCCTGGCTAAATACGCAGATTAATCTGTTACGCATTATTTATAAATCTCATCAGGATCCTTGAGCACGGGATCCACGCTTACCCATTGATTATCCTTGAATTTTTGATAAAAGCAATTGTGGCGACCAGTATGGCATGCAATCCCGCCTTTTTGCTCAACCACAAGTAAAATAACGTCATTATCACAATCAAGTCGAATATCCTTGATTACCTGCTGGTGACCTGATTCCTCGCCTTTATGCCATAAACGACCCCTGGATCTGGACCAATACACGGCATGCCCAGATTCAGCTGTTAGCGCAAGTGCCTCTCGGTTCATCCACGCCATCATCAATACCTTATTGCTACCTTCTTCCTGCGCAATCGCCGGCACCAACCCGTCATCCGTCCATTTGATTTCATCTAACCAATCAGCCATACGCTTACAGCCTGACCTCAATACCCTGTTCAGCCATTCGTTGCTTGGCTTCCATAATAGTATATTCTCCGAAATGAAAAATACTCGCGGCAAGTACAGCGTCTGCCTTACCTTTGGTTACACCTTCAGCAAGATGATCCAGATTACCTACCCCACCTGAGGCGATGACCGGAATTCTTACTGCATCACTGATCGCCCTGGTTAATTCAAGATCAAAACCAATTTTGGTTCCGTCACGGTCCATGCTCGTTAACAGGATTTCTCCGGCTCCATAGCTTTCCATCTTAATGGCCCATTCTACTGCATCAATACCCGTAGGTTTGCGTCCACCATGCGTAAAAATCTCCCAACGCTTTGGTTCATTTTCTTCGCTCACCTGTTTGGCGTCTATGGCTACCACAATACACTGTGAGCCTACCTTCGCTGCCGCTTCCCTGACAAATTCCGGGTTAAATACCGCCGCTGTATTAATGGCTACCTTGTCGGCACCCGCATTCAGCATACGACGAATATCAGCTACCTCACGTATCCCGCCGCCTACCGTCAATGGAATAAATACTTCACTGGCAACTTCTTCTACCACATGCACCATGGTTTCCCGATCATCCGAGCTGGCAGTGATATCAAGAAAGGTTAGCTCATCGGCACCCTCTTCATCATATCGCCGTGCAATCTCTACTGGGTCACCAGCATCACGAATCTCTACAAACTTTACACCCTTTACTACCCGTCCATTATCGACGTCAAGACAAGGGATGATACGTTTTGCCAGACCCACTACCTGCTACCTCTTAGTTTAATATTTTCAGACTTAACTATTATGCTATTGAACTACTATGCTTTAGTTAATTTATCCGCCAGCGCCTGTCCTTTAGCTAGATCCAGTGTACCCTCATAAATCGCCCTCCCTGTAATGGCACCCATAATACCCTCATCGGCAAATTCACATAGCGCACGAACATCATCAATAGTGGTAATGCCGCCCGATGCAATCACAGGGATCGTGATCTCGCGCGCCAATGCTACTGTAGATTCCACATTCACGCCTTTCATCATTCCGTCCCGGCCGATATCAGTAAATACAATTGCCTCTACACCATCACGCTCAAAGTGTTTTGCCATATCGATCACATCATGATGAGAAAGCTTGGACCATCCATCAATCGCCACTTTTCCATCCTTTGCATCCAGTCCTATAATAATATGCCCCGGAAACTCCAGGCACAGATCATTTACAAAATGCGGTGCGCTTACCGCCTTGGTACCAATAATTACGTACTGCACACCGGCATCAAGATATACCTGTACAGTATCCTCGTCCCGAATACCGCCTCCAACCTGGATCGGCAAGTCCGGGCATGCCTCCGCAATCTGGTGAATGACTTCGGCATTAACAGGCTTGCCTGCAAATGCTCCATCCAGATCGACAATGTGCAGACGTCGTGCACCTGCATCGGCCCATTTTCTGGCAACCGCGACCGGGTCATCTGAAAACACGGTTTCATCATCCATACGGCCCTGACGAAGACGAACACACTTGCCTTCTTTAAGGTCTATAGCGGGTATCAATAACATCTTGGCTTCCTCATTTATTTTTCGTGTTCTGCTATTTACAGGTTAACTATTTTGAACAGGGCTTTCTTAACACTGCCCGTCCCAGCCGATAAAGTTTTCCAGTAACTTCAGTCCTGCGTGCTGGCTCTTTTCCGGATGAAATTGCACCGCAAAAATATTGTCATGACTTGCAGCTGATGTAAATTCAACGCCATAACGGGTAGAAGCCGCTATGGTCTCTTTTTCTGAAGGTTGCACATAGTAACTATGCACAAAATAAAAGCGGCTGTCCTGTGAAATATTTTTCCATAACGGGTGATCACCTGCCTGATGCACCTGGTTCCATCCCATATGTGGCACCTTGAGACGCTGCCCGGTATCCTCATCCATCAATGGATCAGAAAATTTCAGTACCTTACCGGCAAAAATACCCAGGCCATTAGTACCGCCATCTTCTTCACTATACTCGAGCAAGGCCTGCAAACCCAAACAGATACCAAGAAACGGCTTTTCGTGTATGTGCCTGAGTATCACCTCATGCAGACCCAGCCGATGCAATTCCTGCATTGCATTACCCATCGCACCCTGGCCGGGAAAAACGATACGGTCAGCGCTGGCGATTTTTTCTGGCTCGGAAGTAACGGTCACCCGGGTCTTTGGAGACACGTGCTCCAGCGCCTTTGCAACTGAACGCAAATTTCCCATTCCGTAATCAATGACTGCAACGGTAGCCATACTAATAACTCATACCCGAACTATATTGGGATATTAGAGAGATGCCCTCGTGTTACTCACAAGCTGCCTTTGGTGGACGGTAAAATACCCTGCATACGCGGATCCATTTCCAGAGCCATACGTACTGCCCGGCCAAAGGCCTTGAAAACAGTCTCCGCAATATGATGGCCATTCACTCCACGAATATTATCAATATGCATGGTAGCCTGCGCATGGTTACAAAATCCCTGAAAAAATTCGTGGAACAACTCCACATCAAACTCACCCACCCTGGAACGGGCAATATCCACATTATATTCAAGGCCCGGACGGCCAGAAAAATCAATTACCACGCGCGAAAGGGCTTCATCCAGCGGTACATAGGCATGCCCATATCGCCGGATCCCTTTTTTATCGCCCATTGCATCCCTGAAAGCCTGGCCTATGGTTATGCCTATATCTTCTACGGTGTGATGGGCATCAATCTCCAGATCACCATCAGCCTGAATCTTCAGATCGATCATTCCATGACGGGCAACCTGATCCAGCATATGCTCAAGGAAAGGTATGCCGGTGGACATAGTAGATGTCCCCTGCCCATCAAGATTCACGTCTACTGAAATTTTGGTCTCCAGAGTATCGCGCTGAATTTTTGCTTTTCTATCAGTCATTAACAGGCCTGCAATTTCATACTATCTCAATCTGAGAGCCAATAATCTGGCCCGTAGTTATTTATAATACCCTGAATCTTATATGATTTACATACAGGGGAAGCAAGATAATTTTTTACATCCTGACCATCACCAGTGAGCTTACCTGAAAAAATAGACTCCGGATGATTATTTCCTATATTCTACCAGCAATAGGTGAGAATATTCAGGCCATTATATGTCAAATCGTGAACACGACAAGATAGTTAATCTTAGCAAGCTCAAGGCTGCCTGTGAGGACTGCGGCATGTACGGGCTGTGTCTGCCTATCGGAATACATGAGAAGGACATGGCCAGGCTTGAAAAAATAATAAAACGTAAGCAACCACTCAAAAAAGGGGAACATTTATTTAATCAGGGTGATGCGTTTCACTCTCTGTATGCCATTAAATCAGGTTCAGTAAAAATTTATTCTATTGCTGATGACGGCAGCGAACAGATAACCGGTTTTTTATTGCCGGGTGAACTGGCGGGAATGGATGCGATTAATACAGGGCAACATAATTCCTATGCAAAGGCACTGGAAACCACGAGTTTCTGTGAAATGCCATTTGCACAACTTGAGGAACTGGCCGGACAATTACCCAGCTTGCAACATCAGTTACTACGACTCATGAGTAAAGAGATCGTAAAAGAGGGAGAAATGCTGATGCAACTAGGAAAGAAAACAGCAGAAGAACGCCTTGCTTCCATGTTGCTCAGTTTCTCGACAAGATTCAAGGAAAGGGGTTTTTCGCCTACCGAATTTAACCTGAGTATGTCGCGTAATGATATTGGCAATTATCTTGGGCTTGTGGTTGAAACCGTAAGCCGGCTGTTTACACGCTTTCAGGAACAAGGATTGATTTATGTTAAAGGAAAGTATATTCGTCTAATCGATATGCAGGCACTTGGAAAACTAGCCGGCTTAAATACCGCAGACAATAACAGTAATCCGAAGACTGCCTGATTTAACTGACATTACACGGACACTACTTAGGCGAAACTTGTAACCAGAATGTAACAGGGCCATCATTCATCAGGCTCACCTGCATATCCGCACCAAATTTCCCTGTAGCTACTGGGTCATGTTCTTGCCGGGCACGTTCTACAAGGTACTCAAATAACTCTTTCCCTTGCTCAGGTTCTGCCGCAGATGAGAAACTCGGACGCAACCCCTTTCCGGTATCGGCGGCCAATGTAAACTGCGGCACTAGCAATACGCTCCCCTTAATATCCTGCACACTAAGGTTCATCTTACCTTCCTGATCTGAAAACACTCGGTAGCCCAGAATTTTTTCCAGCAAGCGATTTGCCTGATCCTGCGCATCATTCCTTTCTACACCCACAAACACCAGCAACCCTACATCGATACTACCCACTATCTCCTTGCTTACCTCAACTTTTGCATATGCAACACGTTGCAATAGTGCAATCATAAGTACTCCCTCAAGCTAGTATTGAGGGAGTACTGGCATCACTCACTATTGAGCCTCGAAACCAGATGGCGGCTGAAATACCCGCCAATAATAGTCCCACAAGGATCAAAATCGGACCTACGCCCAGGCCAAGTAATTTCCCTGCCCACGCAATATCAAATGCACGTAAATACAGCATGCCGGAATGAAGCAGGGTACCGGCAATAAATATCCAACTGATTGCCTGTTTAATTAATACAGGCGCGGCAAGAAAACAAAGCACAAGACCGGTGACAATATTGAGTACTGCTTCAAGATTACCGTGAGCATGCGGCCCGCCCTTCATGCTATCCAGTGGAGCTCTGGCATTGGCCTGCTGATTCAATGCCAATATACCTTCGGTATTGGCTCTGACGATCTCATCGGTGGGAAGTGCATCCAGGTCTTCTTCAAAATCATTCTCGGCCAATTGTTGCAGCCTTCCCACTGTCTCCTGCTTGGACTGCTGCGCAACCTTTATGTCTGGAAACATATAATTGATCATGTACGGGCCAAGCGCCGCAGTAAAGACAAGATAGATAAAACCGAATACGATATTTTTTTTACCAATCATGACAGACCTCCTATGCAATATAGATTGCTCTAGCGAATCGTTGCGCTAGTCTGTCACAAATCTACGCCCGTAGCATTACTTAGTACTCAGGGCATTACCTTGGGAGCGCGTGCCGCCTTTTTACGGTCGGATTCCAGCAATATTTTCTTGCGCAGGCGGATATGATTGGGCGTAACTTCTACCAGCTCATCATCATCAATAAATTCAAGCGCCTGTTCCAGCGTTTGCTTGATGGGTGGAGTCAAGGTAATGGCTTCATCCGTACCGGATGCACGGACATTGGTCAGCTGCTTGCCCTTTAGCGGGTTTACAACCAGATCATTACTACGTGAATGGATGCCAACGATCATGCCTTCATAGAGATCATCTCCATGTTTAATAAACATGCGTCCACGCTCCTGAAGATTAAATATTGAAAAAGCTACCGCCTTTCCTTTTCCGTTTGAGATGAGTACACCATTGGTTCGTTGTCCGTATTCCCCTGGTTTGACCGGTGCATAATGATCAAAGACACTATAAATCAAACCCGTACCCTGGGTGGCAGTCATAAACTCAGTACGGAAACCAATCAGGCCACGCGCAGGAATAATAAAATCCAGCCTCACACGACCATTGCCATCGGGTACCATGTTTTTGAGATCAGCCCCTCGTTCACCCAATTTTTCCATCATCGTACCTTGATGCTGTTCCTCAACATCAACTGTAAGCTGTTCATAGGGCTCTTCTTTAACCCCGTTCACATCATGAATGATTACCTCTGGTCGCGACACGCCCAGCTCATACCCTTCACGACGCATGGTTTCGATCAATATTGACAAGTGCAATTCACCACGACCAGACACCTTGAATTTATCCGGACTTTCACCTGGGTCCACACGCAAAGCCACGTTATGTATTAATTCGCGTTCCAGTCGGTCCTGAATATTACGTGTCGTGACATATTTTCCGTCCTGCCCTGCAAACGGGGAATTATTTACCTGGAAGGTCATGCTGATGGTCGGCTCATCCACAGACAACGGTGGCAGTGCCTCGACATTAGCTGGATCACACAGGGTATCGGAGATATTAAGCTTATCGACACCAGTGAAGGCAATAATGTCACCGGCCTGCGCTTCCGGCACTTCGATTCTTTCCAGTCCCAGGAAACCATAAATTAGCTGTACACGTGCATTACGCTGCTTTCCTTCACTTGTAATCAGCGTGATGGGTGTATTGGTCTTGAGCTTCCCACGCGTGATACGCGCAATACCGATAACACCCACATAACTGTTGTAGTCGAGTGAACTGACCTGCATCTGAAGAGGCCCATCGGCATCCACATCTGGCGCACTGACATTTTCTACGATCGTTTCAAACAAAGGCGTCATATCACCATCATGAACATCCTCTTCCAGACCAGCGAAGCCGTTTATGGCCGAAGCATAGACGACAGAGAAGTCCAGTTGTTCATCGGTCGCACCCAGGCGGTCAAACAGTTCAAAGGTCTGATCCAATGCCCAATGCGGTCGTGAACCGGGACGGTCTATCTTGTTTATCACCACAATAGGCTTCAATCCCTGTTCCAGGGCCTTTTGGGTTACAAAGCGTGTCTGCGGCATCGGGCCTTCTACTGCATCCACCAGTAGTAATACAGAATCCACCATGGAAAGTACGCGCTCCACTTCACCACCAAAGTCCGCGTGTCCTGGTGTGTCTACGATATTGATTCGGTAATCTTTCCATTTAATCGCCGTATTCTTGGCCAGGATGGTAATACCCCGTTCCTTTTCCAGCTCGTTTGAATCCATTGCCCGCTCTTCGAGCTTGACGCG
>DAOWEP010000013.1 GCA_030638455.1 Gammaproteobacteria bacterium | reverse complement strand
TTGAATGCTGCTGATTTGATGTTGATTACACAAAAGGCGTTAGGAGTAAGAGCATTCTGATGCCATACGACATGCTTACCTGGATTGACAGTAAAAAGAATTATTACCGATAATGAAATTACCAAGATGACTACTAGTAATACTAACCCCACCTCTGTGCGGTGTTATTTATTTTCTATATTGGATTAATTGAAGGACCGCTATTTGTGGCCGTACTCGGCGGTTAGTTGAAACTTCACAAGGTCCGCTCAAGGGTGAGAGCTGCTGTTGAGGCGCTTAAAATAGAAAAATATTTACCTTACTTCCGGAATTAGCCACAAGCGGCCTATTACACGATTTCAACTAACTACCGGTGAATAACTGCAAGGGGATGTTCGGGATGCGGTAGTGACCGGCATGGTCTTACTGTTGGGATGACCCATATCCTATGGAGCGACGGTACTGGCTCCGATGTCATAAAGCTCATCACCGCCCCTATGGTTGGCGGCATTATCACGGCTTTATTTGTGGTGTTGGTGGCTTTTCCGGCCAGGAAGGATCATCAACTTAAGCACGAGAAAGATAGCTCATGAAGTTGAGTGCACAGAAAGCTGAAATGAGAAATGTAATCTTTAAAAGTAATTCCTTTTTCAAATTGTCTTATTATGTAACCGACAGTCTCAGGAAAACGTATAATATGTATCTATGATTCACGTCAATGCGATAACGTTAATATCGTGATATGTTTAATGGGTAAACCCCAAAACTTGGCTTAAGTGTACGGTCGTAAAAGGCTGTGCCTGTTAGCTTTATAAATTAATGTGAGTGCGTCATGTATAAATCGAGTGCCGCAATAATTTTAATCGCAATATTAATATCTTATTGCAGTTTGGTTCCACAACGACCAGTAGAATCAGAGTACCTTAAAACATCCGATGGTGGATTTTTGATAGATTATTCAAAAAAAGAAATTCATTATAAATTAACTTTAGTCGCAAAAAAAGAAATTAAGGAAGGTGGGTTGATTGAAGTATTTTTTGAAAACCCAGAAGGCGGAGAGCCGCTAAAAACTGAACATATAGTTATTTTTAATGAAAAACAGTTTGTGCTGCAATCTCCTCCCGTTAATGGCTTAAAAGCTCATAATAATTACTCAATTAAAGTTAAACTATACTCAGACAATTCTAAAGAAAAACTAATTAGTACGCACAATCAATCGTTGTACAATATTACAAAGCAATCGAATTTGGGTTGGTGATGAATAAGATAATAGTGGTTTACATACTGACTCAATGCCGCGCTGCTGCACTTCGCCAGTGAAGCCAGGCTCTCCTGAAAGTCCGGTTTTGGCCGACAGCCAAAGTCTACTACCCGAGCTCAAATGTCTGCTTGCGCTGGTTTTCGGGCGTTTAATTTAAAACTCTGAATGTCCGATAGTAGGGTGTTTTGAGACATTAATACTTTATGTCGCCACAATCACCCGAACCGCATCCAGCCGCAGGTTGGCAGAATCCACCGCCTGAATAAGCGCTTCCAGTTGCTGTTCAAAAAATCGGATCTCTTCTTCCCGGACATTCGGGTTTACCTGTTGTAGTGCCTTGAGTCTGTTGATCTCTCTGGTCAGGGTTTGTCTGGTTTGCTCATGGGCTTCTGTCAGGATTTTCGGTGCTTGTTCATTTGCCAGTGTTTCGCAGGTGGTGACCAAATCTCTTATGACCTTTTCCTTGGCGCGAATGATCTTGTGTGCGGTTTTTGAATTTACCGTAACACGATTCTCATTAATGAAGGTATGCGGCAGGTGTGTTGCGTGGTTGTTGCCTTGCTCATCGACCACTACTCGAATAGTAGTAGGTGGCAGGTAGCGGTTTGATTGCAGGGATTCTCTGGATACGGCTTCCAGTATGTACAGGCATTCCAGCATCAAGGTGCCCGGTTGTGTGCCACGGTATGCTACGGCGGTCACGGCGGTATTGCCCAGTTCATTCGTGAGTACAATATCCATGGCGCCCGTTATCATGGGGTGTTCCCAGGTCATATATTGCATGTCTTCGTTGGCCAGTGCCGTTTCCCGGTCGAACGTGATGGTCATTCCATCTTCAGGCAATCCGGGAAGGCTGGTTTGCATTTGCTCAGTGGGCCGTATGATGCTGCAACCTTCACTATGATGCTCGCTATCCACCCCAAAGCAATCCAGAACGGTTTCCAGATAAGCCGGCAGATTTGTAACTAAATCCTGTTGCTGGGCCTTTTCCTTTAGCTGATTGGCTATATGCGGTCGGCAGGAATTGTATTCCAGTAAGCGATCCCGCCCACGGTTAAGGGCCTCGTTTAGTTCCTGATACAGATTATTTGCGGTACTGATGAACGCAGGCAGGTCTTCCAGTCCAGCTTCGATCTGGTGGAGTGCCTCAATAAGGGAAGTTTGTAGCTGCGTAAATACGCTTTGTCCTGCCGGGCAGGTATGTTCGAATGCATTGAGTCCTTCGTGGTACCACTGCGTCATGATCGCCTGTGCGCTGTTTTCCAGATACGGCACATGGATATTGATGGTCTGGGTTTGCCCGATGCGGTCCAGTCGTCCGATGCGTTGTTCCAGCAGGTCCGGGTTTAGCGGCAGATCAAACATGATCATGTGGTGTGCAAACTGGAAGTTTCTGCCTTCGCTACCTATTTCCGAGCACACCAGTACCTGTGTGCCGAATTCCTGATCGGCAAAATAGGCGGCGGCCCGGTCACGGTCGATCAAACTCAGGCCTTCATGAAACACGGCGGCATGAATGCCGGACTTGATTCGAAGTACATCTGCAAGATCCAGTGCGGTTTCGGCGCTGGAGGTAATGACTAGCACCTTGTTTGGCCGAAGTGCCTTGAGTTGGTCGCTGAGCCAGCTTACCCTCGGGTCAATTTTGGTCCAGTTGGCGTGCTGTCCCTGATCTTGCTCTTGTGATGAGGATTGGGATTGCGACTGCGACTGGAAAAGTAATTCTGGTGATAGCAGTAATTGAGGTTCTGATACCCCGGTCGTCTGGAAGGCCGTCAGGCACTTCGAGTATTCATCCGGTAGTGGCAGAGGGTACGTAGTGACCTTACGCTCAGGGAAGCCCTTTACGGATGTTCTGGTATTGCGGAACAGCACACGCCCGGTACCATGCCGGTCAAGCAGGTGTTCTACGAGCTCCAGCCGTGCGGCATCTTTTTCAATGCTGTCTTCTGTGCTCAGACAGATGTCGAGTAAGGATTGATTATCACCTTCACCGATGGTGCTGAGCAGTATTTGCCGGGCAGCCTCGTCCAGTGGCTGGTCGTTCAACAATTCCTCGACCACCTGTGCGACAGGTTCGTAGCTCTTTTCTTCTTTAACAAAGCTATCAAAGTTGGGAAAACGATCAGGATCCAGCAGACGCAGCCTGGCAAAATGACTGGCCTTGCCCAGTTGTTCCGGCGTGGCGGTCAGCAGTAATACACCCCTGGTTTCAGAGGCCAGCAGTTCGATAAGTTCATATTCAAGGCTGGGCTCTTCAGGCGACCATTGCAGGTGATGTGCCTCGTCGACAACCAGCAGGTCCCATCCTCCCACCAATGCCTGTTTGAATCGATGGGCATGGCTGGAAATAAACTCCAGGCTGCAAATGACCAGTTGCTCTGTGTGGAACGGATTGTCCTGTGCGGTGCTTTCTTCAATCGCCATGCAACGTTCTTCATCAAACAGGCTGAAGAACAGGTTAAAGCGGCGCAGCATTTCGACCAGCCATTGGTGCATGAGGCTTTCCGGTACGATGATGAGTACACGTTTGGCCCGTTCCGTTAATAATTGGTGATGCAGGATCAGGCCGGCCTCGATGGTCTTGCCAAGGCCTACTTCATCGGCCAGTAATACCCGTGGTGCGTAACGGTTGGCTACTTCATGGGCGATATACATCTGGTGCGGGATCAGGCTGGTGCGAACACCCGTGAGGCCGCGCAGGTCTGAGTGTGACAGGTGGTTTACATGCTGTAATGTCTGGTAGCGCAGTTCAAACCATTTGTCCTGGTCGATCTGGCCGGTAAACAGCCTTTCAGTAGGGCGGTTGAGCTGGATCAGGTTATCGAGCTGGCCTTCCTCAAGTTCTGTCGGGCTGCCATCTTCTTTTGTACCGATATAGGTAAGCAGGCCATCCTGTTCTTCTACGCTTTCTACGTTGAGGATCCAGCCTTCGTGCCCATGTATCTGGTCGCCGCGGGTAAAGGCAACACGGGTCAGGGGGGCGGTCTGTTTGGCATAGGTGCGGGTTTCGCCCGTGGCGAGAAACAGTACCGTGACGGTCCGGTGCTCTACAGATAATATCGTTCCAAGCCCCATTTGTAATTCGGCGTCGCTGATCCAGCGCTGGCCTGGAATATAGTCATTCATATTGCTACTTCTGTCGGCTGATTTGGAGCGGTATCTTAGAGGATTTTCAGGGAAAAATCCTTATTGATTTTTTAATTAAACTCGGAAATCTATTGTTTTCTACTAATCTTCCAGCAATTGTGAATCCTCGGATTACGCTCAAAGTCCTTTGGCAGTGTTTCACGAGAAATGTCCTCGATTTCCAGTTCAGGGAAGGATTCTCGATCCATCTTGAACTTGCGGAGGTTGTTGGAGAATATCAGCGCTCCATCTGCCTCAAGAAATCCCAGTGTTTTCCTGATCAGGTCTACATGATCACGTTGTACGTCAAATGTGCCTTCCATGCGTTTAGATGTCGAGAAACTGGGTGGGTCCAGAAAGATAAGTCCGTATTTGCGCTTCCACACATCATTATCCAGCCACTCAAGACAGTTCGTCTGGATATATTCATGTGAATCGCCAGTAAATCCATTGAGCCGCATAT
Source organism: Gammaproteobacteria bacterium (assembly GCA_030638455.1). Lineage (GTDB taxonomy): Bacteria > Pseudomonadota > Gammaproteobacteria > DAOWEP01 > DAOWEP01 > DAOWEP01. The sequence continues at coordinate 3,889 of DAOWEP010000013.1, read as the reverse complement.
TTTGTTTTGCCCAATCAATGTAGGTGTTTGACATGTCTATCGTGGTTGTAGAGGCGGCGCCACCTTTGGCTGCGTATACGGTTGCCGTGCCAGTATAGGCAAACAGGTTCAGGAAGCGCTTGCCTTTTGCAAGTTCAGCGATCAGGCTGCGTGTGATGCGATGGTCCAGAAACAGGCCGGTATCCAGGTAGTCTTCAAAGTTCACCAGAAAACGACAGTCATTTTCCGCTACCTCGTGGAAGACCTTTTTGGTTGCCAGTTTCTCGTACTGCGCGGTTCCTTTTTGTTGCTTCCTGACTTTTATAAAAAGCTGATCAGTTGAGATCTCCAGTACATCGAGGATGACCCCCAGGGCTTCGCGTAACCGAGTACGTGCCTTATGCTGGTCTATTGTTTTCGGCGCCTGATATTCCTGCACATGAACCCAATGTTCCTTTTCTGGTGTACTGTCGCCATAAATATCCACAGCCAGTGCATATTCCGGCATGTCGGCATCGTACAGGCGGTAACAGTGAATGTCTTCTCGTTTGGCCCAGCGCCCAAGATTCTTGAAGTTCTTTTTAAGGCGATTGGCAAACATCTGCGCGCCTTCACTGCGTTCTTCGACTGGAAGTGGTTTCGGACCCCTTGCCTTGGAAGAGACAAAGGATTCAGGTTTGATATCGTAGTGGAATAGTTCACATTCAATCGCACCGTTGTAGAGAGCGTGTTTACGCTTATAGAGTAGCCCCATACTTTTTGCGAGCTCGGGATTGCTGGTGATCATGCTTGCACGCCAACCTGTAAAGTTATTTTTTAAGGTTTCTCCAAGACGTGCGTATAGTTCAACCAAATCAGAATCTGCACCCAGTCGTTCTCCGTATGGGGGATTTATAACCACGAGACCGGTTTGATTGTTTTTCTCGTGCCTACAGTTCTCAAGCTCACTCTTTTCGATGTGCACGAGTCCGTGTAGTCCGGCATGTTCCACGTTTCCCAGTGCAATCTGAACTGCTTTGGGGTTGTGATCGTATCCACGTATGTCGGGTAGTTGTTCACGCCCTTTTTGCTGGCGAGTTTCTGCTTCATCCATCAGGTCTTTCCAGATGGCTGGCTCATGCTGTTTCCAGCCAGAAAATCCCCAGTGATCGCGTTGGAGTCCCGGCGCGGTATCGCTGGCCATTAGGGCTGCTTCTATTGGCAAGGTTCCTGAACCACACATGGGGTCGAGCAGGGCGCCTCCCTGTTTGGCAATCTCGGGCCAGCCAGCCCGAAGCAGGATTGCAGCGGCCAGATTTTCTTTCAGTGGGGCAATGGATCCTTCTTCTCGATAGCCTCGTCTATGGAGTGATTCACCAGAAAGATTCAGGCTGAGGGTTGCCCTGTCTTTCCACAGATATACATTGATCAGGATGTCTGGCCGCTCGGTCTGTACCGACGGGCGTTCATCGGTTTCGCTGCGCTCGCGGAACTGGTCGACTATGGCATCTTTTACCTTTAGTGCACCATAGTGGCTATGATTAATTTGTGAGCGGGATGTATTGAAGGTGACGGCAAATGTATCCGTCACATCAAAGTGCTGGCTCCAATCAACACTCTGTATGCCCTGATAGAGGGCCTCAGGTGTTTCTGCTGGAAATCGGTCCAGTACCAGCAATATGCTATTGGCAAGACGAGACCAGAGGCAGGCTCTGTATGCGCTTTCCAGTGATCCTGAAAAATACACACCGGCGTGTGTTTCCTTTATATCTTCAGCACCCAGAGTTCGTAGTTCCTCAGCCAGTAACGACTCCATGAACTTTGGTGTGGTAGCAAAAAACTGCTTTTTATTCATTATGGTAAGTTACTGGATTGAGTTGAAAGAAAGGGGAGCTATTCTACACTATCACTAGGGATGTGAAGTTGTATGGCGTAGTAAGTCCTTTTGCAATTTATGCCTTCATCTACTTGTTATGAAATGAAGCTTATTGGAAGGTTTGATAATAACTAAAATATAACGTATTATAAATATAATAAACAAATAGTTATTATTACTACTTAATGTTAAGTATAGATTAAATTACCCCTGATTTATATGGAACAACAACAAAAATGAATGGAACTGATTCTGTACTAACAAAGTTGCAGGACTGGATGCTGGCCTTGCTTACACCTGCGGGTGTGTGGCAACTGGTTATTATTCTGATCTCGCTTTTAATCGCGAATATTGTGCATCAACGTTGGCAGACCTTTATTACAGAGCGTTTGGGTGATCAGGAGCGTGCTGGTTTTAAACGTTTTGCCTTGCGTGGAACCGGGCGCGTTGTTTTACCGTTGGTGATGACCCTGCTGTTACTCGTTTCCAGTGGAGCATTGGTTCCTTTGGGGTACCAGACACCGCTCCTTGATATATTAATTCCCCTGTTGTTATCACTGGCTGCGGTCCGTTTTATCGTATATGCATTGCGGCGTGCCTATACACCCAGTCATGGATTACGCACCATGGAAGGAGTGATTAGTACGCTGATCTGGGTTGCGGTTGCCCTGCATATACTGGGCTGGCTACCGGATATAAAAAATGCACTGGATAGTGTAAGTATATCGTTAGGTCAGGTTCGTATATCCATTCTTTCCGTAATAAACCTAGGAATAACGGTTGCTATTTTTATTGTGGCAGCACGCTGGATTTCTAAATGGATTGAGCATCGTGCAAAAAAATCAGAAGTATTAAGTGCAACGATGCAGGTAGGTGTGGTCAAGTTTAGCAAGGTGTTGCTCTACACAGCGGCTATTCTGATCGCATTGAACAGTGTTGGTATTGATCTGACCACACTGACTGTATTTGGTGGTGCGCTAGGCGTGGGGTTAGGTTTTGGTCTTCAACGTATTGCCAGTAACTTTATCAGCGGCTTTATCCTGTTATTTGATCATTCCATCAAGCCCGGCGATGTGATTAGCATTGGTGAACGCTTTGGTTGGGTGGTTGCCTTGCATGCACGCTATATTGTCGTGCGCGACCGGGACGGTGTAGAGACACTGATCCCAAATGAGAACCTGATTACATCTGAAGTAACCAACTGGAGTTATACTGACCGCCATGTACGTGTAAAGATCCCAATCCAGATCAGCTATAACGATGACCCGGAACAGGCAATGGATTTGATGATGGAAGCAAGCAATGTAAGTGATCGGATCATACGCGACCCCGCACCCCAGGTTCGGCTAATTTCGTTTGGAGATAACGGCATTGACCTGGAATTACGCCTGTGGATTGATGACCCGGAGATGGGTGTGAGTAACATAAGATCAGATATTAATCTGGCTATATGGAAGGCATTCAAGGAAGCCGGGGTGACTATACCTTTCCCGCAAAGGGATGTGCATCTGATCAGTAGCGAAACATAGAATTTAATAACGAAACACAGAATTGAAGCGAGTTACTATTGAAATTATCCTCCATGAAGATCATCCTTCAGAAAACCCGTTTTCTTGAGAAGCTGATTTTCGTTTTTGTATTGACGTGTGCTTTTAGTGCAGCCCATGCTGAGGATATGGCACGGAGCCTGTACAAGAAAAATAGTGAGTACCTGTATCAGATAAAGGTAGTTGAGCTCGTCTCAAATAAAAAATCGTCTATTGGTTCCGGGTTTCTGGTTAGCGCTAACGGACTTGTCGCTACAAATTATCATGTTATATCATCTTATATTCAAAACCCGGGCAAGTACCGGATTGAGTTTATCGCACAAAATAACGAACGTGGTGACTTAACGGTAGAAGACATTGATGTTGTTAATGACCTGGCCCTTTTGAAGTCTGATATTTCAAGTGAATCATTTCTGGAGTTATCACCAGAGATGCCAGGAAATGGTGAATTTATCTATTCACTAGGAAATTATCAGGATCTGGGCTCTGCGGTGGTTCCCGGAACCTA
>DAOWEP010000091.1 GCA_030638455.1 Gammaproteobacteria bacterium | reverse complement strand
TAGATGAGCGCGTATCAAAATAAAATATAGCGGATGCTATTATCATAGATAACAAACCAGTATAGATTCCTATGTTGCTTTTATTAAACATTATATTTTTCTAACGTCTAAGCTCACCCGACGGAAACCGCGTAGCGGTGAACGGTCGGGTGGAGCGCCGTGTTAGGCCGCGTTGATACATTTATTAAAATGGCGGACCCAACTTCATATCTGACCATGCTACATTACCCACAAATTTTGGTGCATATGTTTTAACAATATTCTGAACAGCATCAAAGAATGATTTATCTGCTTCTGGATGAACTCGTACTGACTCAATGAGTTTTTCAAAATCAAAATTTAATCGAACACCATCAGTTGCTCCGGTTTCGTTGTTTTCATCATAGTAGACTATGCGCACCTCTTCTTCATAGCTAAACATGGGTCGTTTTTTAGTGACAAGGTCTGTGTGTGTGGGTGTCCTTTTATTACTACCTGGTATTGGGTAGGCAACAGAATGCAATGAATGCTGACTCTTAATTAAATTTAATTTTTCATACGTTGTTTGAAGCACAACTCCTTCTGTATTTTTACAATAGATTTGCCATAATGCATTAGATTCATGCGGAGTCTTATTCCAGCAACTAATAAATGTATTATTTCTCCATAAGTCTATAATTCTTTTAGCTCTTTCCTCTGCCGTTTCTTTTGGTGCTTCATCAATAGGAGTAATAGGATGACGATCAATTACAAGCTGTAGTTGTTTTCCAGAAAGACTGATTTCCCACGGATCACCTAATAAATCAGCACGTGACAACCATAAACACTTATTCTGAATAGCCCAAACAAACTTGGCAAAGCTCATATAACGCCATACAGGTATAATATTCTCTTTACTCATAGAGGCCTAACAGTTAAGTATAAAGAACGGAATATATTGTATATCGTGCATTCCGTATATCCCATTTTCCCTACCGCTTATTTCCATGTATTTTGTATGTTTGGAGCTCTTAATGGAGATGCCCATCTATTGTTGAACGAAATTCTTGATTGATAGCTAAAAGAACCAATAAAAATGGCAATTTATAACGCATTGTTTATATGTAGTTTGATTTAGAGAATGGCTGTATTATAAGATCATCACATTCCTATATTGGCTATTTTTTATCAGGTTGAAACAGTATGGCAACAGAAATTGAGCGAAAATTTTTACTCAAAGACGATTCATGGCGTAAATCAGCCGAGGAGGGCGTGCATTTTCGTCAGGGATATCTTGTGGACATCGGCCCAGACAAGATTCGGGCCTCTGTCAGGGTGAGGATTGAGGGCGACAAGGCCAATATTAATATCAAAAGCGCAACGCTCGATATGCTCCGCAAAGAATACGAATACCCGATTAGCATCGATGATGCAGAGGAAATGCTCGACAAGCTCTGTATCTGGCCACTGATTGAAAAGACCCGTTATAAGCTTGGTCATGGCTCCCATACCTGGGAGATTGATGTCTTTGAAAAGGATAATGATGGGCTTGTGGTTGCAGAGTTAGAATTGCAGTCAACGGATGAAACCTTTGATAAGCCGGATTGGCTGGGTGAAGAGGTAACGGATGATGCCCGTTATTATAATGTTTGTCTGGTTTCCCAGCCCTATAAAGACTGGTAAACAAGTCAGCTGATTGTAATTGATTGCAGTTAATTAGTGCCTGAATGGAAACTCTATTTGTCGTCATCCCGGCGAAGGCCGGGATCCATGAAGTTCAATGAGTTAATAGATTCCGGCCTCGGCTTTGGCATCCTGCGTCGCTCTACCGCCTACGTCCATATAGGCGTTCGCCGGAATGACGTGAATTGTGAAGAATGAGGGTTTTCGTTCAGACACTAATTAGTACTCTTTGATAAGAACAATATAATAAAAAGGGAACGACCATTACACGGGCAAGGTTTTACACTAGCAAGAAGTTTTGTTGCTCTTTTGTATCCATCATTCTATGGGTGCTTGTTTCGGCTCTGTTGTCATCCTGTGCGAAGCAGCCTGATGATGCTATCCGCTTTGGGCTGTCCAGTGCACCTATAAGCCTTGACCCAAGATTCGCGACCGATGCAGCGTCTGCCCGACTCAATCGCCTGCTGTATCACCGCCTGGTTGATTTTGATGATTCCTCAAGGCCGATCCCGTCACTGGCTAGCTGGGAAGCGCTCACGCCCGTTCATTATCGTTTCAGCCTGAAAGAGAACGGCAGGCAGTTTCAGAACAGTCGTTTCCAGAAGAATAAAAGCCTGAGCACAGCGGATGTTAAGGCCACTTATGATTATATCCTGAAATCGGAAAATGCCTCTCCGCATCGTGCTTCAATATCCCTGATCCGTGATATCCGGGTGGTTGATGAAGATACCATTGATTTTTATCTGGATCGACCAGACCCGTTATTTCCAGGTTATCTTGTTATTGGCATTCTTCCTGCTGAGGCAGTTCAGTCGGGCAGAAAGTTTGACAGGATGTCTATGGGCAGTGGGGAGTTTAGTTTTCTGGACTGGCCGGAAGACGGACTGATCAGGCTAAAACGACGATCAGATAACCAGATCTTTGAATTTATACACGTGGGGGATGCCACGGTACGCGTGCTCAAACTGCTGCGAGGGGAAATCGATTTACTGCAAAATGATCTGCCCAGGGAATTGGTATCCTATCTTGAGAAACAGGATGGGCATAAAGTGGTCCACAGGGGTGGCTCCAACTTTACCTATATTGGTTTTAATACGCAGGACCCCGTTCTGAAAATTGATGGGGTCAGGCAGGCGATCGCATATGCAATTAATCGAGATGAAATTATAAAGTATGTAATGGGTGGGAAGACCCGAAAGGCCAATGCGCTGTTGCCGCCAGACCATTGGGCAGGTAACCCTTCGCTACAGGCATATGAATATAATCCCGGGCGTGCCAGAGAGTTGTTGAGCAAGCTGGGATATAATGTCGACCAACCCTTATCTATTACCTATAAAACATCCAGCGATCCCTTTAGAATAAGGATTGCTACCATCATTCAGCAACAGCTTGCTGAAGTCGGGATTAAGGTAGACCTGAGAAGTTATGACTGGGCAACTTTTTATGGTGATATCAAGGAAGGTCGATTCCAGATGTATAGCCTTTCCTGGGTGGGGATAAAATCACCGGATATCTTCCGCTATGTATTTCATAGTACAGCCGTTCCGCCCGCCGGCGCTAACCGGGGAAGGTATAATAATAGTAAAGTAGATCAGTTAATCGAACAGGCAGAGAAGGGCGTTGATCAGGCAGAACGCGCTGAAGTTTACAGAAAGTTACAGGAAGAACTGTTGATGACACTGCCTTATGTACCCTTATGGTATGAGGAGCATTTTTATGCGGCGGCCAGTAGCATTGATGGTTACACGCTTGCTGTGGACGGTAATTATGATGGATTAATTTATGTGCACCGTACCCAATAAGAACAATGCAAGGGCATAAATGTTAAATTTTCTGTTCACACGTTTGCTTAGTGCGCTGATCGTCATGTTTGGCGTTATGTGTATGGTCTTCTTTTTGATCCATCTGGTGCCGGGTGATCCGGTAGATATGATGCTGGGTGAATCCGCAAGGCTTGCAGACAGGGAAGCCATGAGAGTGGCGCTGGGACTGGATCAGCCATTGTTGGTTCAATTGCAGCAGTATTTTGTGAATCTTACGCAGTTTGATCTTGGTACTTCATTGCATTCCAGACGTCCGATTTCAGAAATGTTGCTGGAAAGGTTGCCGGCAACGCTTGAACTTGCGATCGCGGCATTGGTGGTTGCAGTGGCCATTGCATTTCCTCTGGGGGTAATAGCCGCTATTAGGAAAGATACCTTGTGGGACCGTGGCGCCATGAGCTTTTCATTGATTGGTATGTCTATTCCGAATTTCTGGATGGGCCCGGTATTGATACTGGTATTTTCACTATGGCTCGGCTGGTTCCCGGTAAGCGGTCGTGATGGAATCGGTTCTCTGGTATTGCCTGCCATTACACTGGGTACGGCGCTTGCTGCTGTATTGTCACGTATGGTGCGAAGCACACTGCTTGAAGTGTTAAACGAAGATTACATTCGTACCGCAAGAGCCAAGGGCTTGAGTGAGTCTTCGGTTGTTTTGAAGCACGGCTTAAGGAATGCGTTGTTACCCGTTATTACATTGTTAGGCTTGCAACTTGGCGTGCTATTGGGTGGAGCAGTGATCACTGAAACTGTATTCTCATGGCCGGGGATAGGTAAGCTAACGATCGAGGCGATATTGAAACGGGATTACCCGGTTGTGCAGGCCTGCGTGTTACTGATTAGTCTGGCTTATGTGTTCGTAAATGTAATGACCGATCTGGTGTACGCATGGGTTGACCCAAGGATACGTACCGGGGGTAAGGCATGATACGTCTTGGTATTCCGGGATTGATTCTTTCGTTATGGTTCTTGATGGCAGTAACGGGGCCATTTTTGCCGTTACATCCTGAAAGAATAGATCTGGTAAATATACTGACAGGTCCGGGATTGAACGAAGCGTTGGGGTATGATGATCTGGGCCGCCCGGTGTTGGACAGGCTGCTGCTTGGGGCATCCACTTCTTTTTTTGTTGCGTTCTGGGTGGTGACGATCTCGGTAGTGATTGGAACCTTTGTAGGTACATTCAGTGCATACATTGGCGGATATGTTGATCAGGTGGTGGTACGTATAATCGATATATTTCTGGCCTTCCCCGGTATCCTGCTGGCGATAGCCTTGTCCGGAATAATGGGCCCCGGAATAGAAAATGTAGTGGTGGCTTTATCGATTGTGGGCTGGGTAGGTTTTGCCCGGCTGGCGCGTGCCCAGACGCTTTCCCTGAAACACAGAGAACATGTAGTGGCTGCGGTTTCTCTGGGAACCGTGCAAAGAAAGATTATCGTGCGTCACCTGTTCCCCCTGATCAGTGCACCGCTTATTATTGAAGCCACGTTTGGTATAGCCTCAGTGGTTATTGCCGAGGCCGGTTTGTCTTTTCTGGGCTTGGGTGTGCAACCACCGGATGCATCATGGGGTAGTATGATTCGTGATGGCGCTCGTTATATGCTGGTAGCCCCACACATGGTACTGGCACCTGGTATTGCACTAATGTTGGTTGTGCTGTCAGTCAATCTGCTCGGTGATCGTTTACGAGACTGGATGGATGTTAAGGGTAGAAGTGTCGTTAAGAAATGATCATGTTAGTTAAGGAGAGTGTGTATAGATGTCATTAGGGCCCGTCATGGTGGATGTTGCCGGTATCGAGCTTTCATCTGAAGAGCGCGAGATGCTCCAGCACCCGCTTGTGGGTGGGGTAATCCTGTTTACGCGAAATTATCAGGATGTTGAGCAGCTGGAAAAACTGGTTTCTGAACTTCATTCCATTCGTGAGCCGAGATTGCTGGTATCGGTTGATCATGAAGGTGGCAGGGTACAGCGCTTCCGTGAAGGTTTTACCCGGTTGCCAGCGGTAGGCAGGCTGAGTGAAATTTACAATCAGGATAAAAAGAAGGCAAGGCAATATGCCGAGGCCAGTGGCTGGTTAATGGCTAGTGAATTGCGAGCAGTGGATATCGATTTCAGTTTTGCGCCGGTTCTGGACCTTGATCGCGGGGTCAGTACAATAATAGGCGACCGGGCATTTCATAGTAGTCCGGAGGCGGTTGCAGATCTGGCGCATGCATACATGCATGGCATGAGAAAGGCGGGCATGGAGGCAACAGGCAAACATTTTCCAGGGCATGGGGCGGTAGCCGCTGATTCGCATCTGGACCTCCCGGTAGATAATCGGCGCTATGAAGATATCTATGCTGAAGATATTCTTCCGTTTGAGCGTATGATCCATTACGGTCTGGCGGCTGTAATGCCGGCCCATGTTGTTTATACAGATGTTGATCCGAATCCTGCCGGTTTTTCTCGTCGCTGGATACAGGATATTCTTCGTGGGGATCTGGAATTCCAGGGCGTGGTTTTTAGCGATGATCTGAGTATGGCGGGTGCTAAATCAATGGGGACTTTTACGGACAGGGCAAGGGCGGCAATACAGGCAGGGTGTGATATGGTGCTGGTCTGTAATAACCCGGATGGGAGAAATGAAGTACTGGATCATCTTGGCGATCTGGACAACGCTGTCAGCCATTTACGGCTGGCCCGTATGCATGGTAAATATGATGTCAATCGTGAATCACTGCATGCTGACCCGAAGTGGAGTGAGGCCGTTAAAATTGTCGAATCATATGAGCCAGAGCCACTGCTGGATATGGACATGGAATAATAGAGTAGGACAGTAGCAAGTGGCCAGTGATCAAAACAAAAGGTAGTAAAAGAATGATGTTATGGAGTGTTGAAGAATGAAATTCGAAAAAATGTGGGACTGGATACGGGATATAGATGGTAGCGGGGGCTGGGTGTTCCAGATCTTTGCCGTAGTATTTCTTGTATTGCTGTTTAATTTTATTACGGGCATTGTCCTTAACCGTCTGCACAAGAAACTGGAAAAAACAAACAACCCATGGGATGACGCATTTGTAGATGCCTTGCGAAAGCCCCTGTCGGTGCTGATATGGATAGTGGGTATATCCTTTGCTGCAGAAATTGTCTACCAGGTATCGGAGGTGGCAATATTTGAGGCGGTTGGACCTATTCGTGATGTTGGTGTAATCGCTTGTATCGCCTGGTTCCTGATCCGTCTGATAAAAAGAGCTGAAACCAATATCGTTGACAGGTGCGAACAGGAAGGCAAGGAGATTGACCACACCACAGTCGATGCCATGGCCAAGCTCGTGCGTCTGTCGGTTATCATTACTTCTGCACTGGTTGCCATGCAAACCCTTGGATTCAATATATCCGGTGTACTGGCATTTGGCGGTATTGGCGGTATAGCCATTGGTTTTGCGGCAAAGGACTTGCTGGCCAACTTTTTTGGTGGTCTGATGATTTATCTGGATCGGCCATTTACAGTGGGGGACTGGATTCGTTCTCCAGACCGGCAGATTGAAGGGACAGTGGATAATATCGGCTGGAGGCTCACCAGAATTATTACCTTTGACAAGCGCCCGCTTTATATTCCAAATGCGGCCTTTGCCAATATTGCAGTAGAAAACCCGTCCAGAATGAGCCACCGGAGAATTTATGAAACGATCGGTGTGCGTTATGACGATGCATCCAGTATTGGAAAGATTGTGGAAGATGTAAAGGCCATGTTAAATGCGCACCCGGAAATCGATCAGTCGCAAACCATGATCGTAAATTTCAACAGTTTTGCCCCTTCGTCGCTGGATTTCTTTGTATATACCTTTACACGTACAACAAAATGGGTTCATTTTCATGAAGTCAAGCAGGATGTGCTGTTAAAGATACTGGAAATCATTGAGTCGAATAATGCTGAAGTAGCATTCCCAACATCGACTATTCATGTGCCCAATGAGGTGCTATTGAATAATCAGGTCTAGGATATAGGAGATATTTATGAGTATAACTGCTGCTGATGCCCAGGTTGTTCTCGATAATGCTGATTGCCTGTATAGCAAGAATGATGTCGAGCAGGCAATTGTCAGACTTTCTTCAGAAATTACCGAGAAGTTGCGAGACAAGAACCCTATTATACTTTGTGTGATGAATGGTGGTCTTGTGCCAGCAGGTTTGCTGATAACACACCTGAACTTTCCATTACAGGTCGATTATCTTCATGCTACACGTTATCGCGGAAAGACAAACGGTAGTGATTTACACTGGCTGGCAAAGCCCCAGTTTGATTTAAAGGATAGGGTGGTACTGGTGATTGATGATATCCTGGATGAAGGCCTGACGTTGAAAGAGATTCTTGCTTATTGTAGGCAGCAAGGTGTTAAGGATCTGTATAGCGCGGTTCTGGTAGAAAAATTACATGACAGGAAAACAGGTGAGAAACATGCTGATTTTATAGGGTTACAGGTAGAAGACCGCTATGTATTTGGCTTTGGGATGGACTACAAGGGGTTTCTTCGTAATGCACCGGGAATTTATGCGGCAAAAGGTGAATGAGGTTATTATTTAATGGAGATTTATATAGATGGCTGATATAGCAATTATCGGTGGAACTGGTTTTAGCTCATTAAAGATGCTGGAGATCACTCATCGTGAAATGGTAAGTACACCCTATGGTCTGCCTTCGGCACCAATTGTTTTTGGTGATATTTGTGGCAAGAAAGTTGCGTTTCTTGCGCGTCATGGAGGAGGGCATACTATACCGCCTCATAAAGTAAACTATTGTGCCAATATCTGGGCATTGAAGAGTATTGGAGCAGAAAAAATTATTGCTATCGCGGCTGTTGGAGGTATCCGTGGTGATATGTCACCCGGAAAGCTGGCGTTTCCAGACCAGATTATTGACTATACATCCTCTCGTGTAGCCACTTTTTTTGAAGACAAGCTGTCCCAGGTCACTCACATTGATTTTACTTATCCATATAGCCGCTCATTAAGAAGCTCATTGATAAAGGTTGCCAATGAAAACAACCTGGATATCTGTGAAGATGGTGCCTATGGCACTACACAAGGGCCAAGACTAGAGACAGCTGCTGAAATTACCAGGATGGAGCGTGATGGTTGTGCCATGGTCGGAATGACCGGAATGCCGGAAGCAGCGCTTGCGCGTGAGCTGGAAGTGGATTATGCCTGTTGTGCAGTAATCGCCAATTGGGCGGCAGGAAAATCAAAAGGTGTAATTACTATGGATGATATTGAGCTGAATTTAAAGGGAGGCATGGACAAGGCTCATACGCTGCTGGAGAATGCGTTGCCAGTGATTTAGCTCACATTTCTCATTAGGGCCAGTCAGAAGTATCTACTGCGTTCATTCTTATCTTCTTATTTCACCAGTTTTCAGCGCTGAATCCGTTTGCTTCGGCCCTTCTTTTTCTCCCGACGAAATGATTTCCTCTGCCGGTGATTCTTCAGCAGGTAATTCAGGCAGTTCATAAGGCATGGCGATTACGATTACACCGAACAATGGATGGTCTATGTAATGCAATTCCTTGCTGCGCATGCGGCGGTGGTCCTGCAGGCGAAAATTGGCGAGTGGTTGACTGTAGGCATCTTGATTAGTATTGATCGTGTCAAAATCTGCATTTGATGCGTACGAATTCATTGTGTCCATTTCTTGCAGATAAGTATCTTGTGAGTTGGTATTGTAAGAAATATTTTCGATATCAGCCGACGGAATACGGTATATGAGGTCAGTCCATACATGTAGGTAGCGTGCTCGGCTGATCTTAATGGTCCCTTCGATTTGTTCCAGTAAGTCTTCGGTTGCTTTCGAGCTATTGTCTCCAGGCTCATCTACCTGGTTTCCTATATTCTCATTACCAAGTATGTTGCCCAGGAAGTTTCCAAAACCTTCAGAGGCATCAGGCGTAGAGGTTTCACCGGATTCCGGTTGTATGCTATATAATTTTCCTCCATGAATCCTTATAGGTATAGATTCGTCCTTGCTGTTTGCGGGTTGTCTCCATGCCACATGAAGTACTGGGTTACGTTGCGGTGAACTCCTTAGTAGATTGTATTCCCGGGTAAGCTGGAGTTCTTCCGGGTCAAGTAACAGGTAAGGGTCAGGGATTACGCTTTTTTCAAGCATGGTTTTGCTATCCATTAGCTCAAGTGATAAATCCTGTTTCGGGTTCCCCGGTTGTTGCTGCCAGATCTCGGTTCCGACATTTTTGGTATTGGTGTATTCGAAAACAATCAATTCAATTTGATACCAGGGGACAGGTTCATCAATGCTTTCTTTTATCTGCGCAGACACATTTGTAATGCCTGAGATTACAAAGGTAAAAATGGCCGTTACTTTTATGAGATTAATCAGAAGTTCCTTAATATTAGAGATAATGTTTTTCATATCTGTCAGGTTACTATAACGAAAAATGGCCAACATGGCAGCATTCGATTTCTGTTATCGAGTTAAACATGTGGATTATTCTGGATTAAGAGTATCCAGCAGCTTCTCAACAGCCATAAACCGGGTTTCGTGATCTTCAAGATCCAAAACAATTCGTAGTTTATTCTGGCCGTCCATCTTGTAGTGTTGTGGCTGGGTTTGTATCAACTGGATGATGTTTTCTGTATTAAGGTTTGGTTTGTCACCTATTATAACCCGGCCACCGGATGGTCCAATATTGATCTTGCTAATACCTAGCGGGGAGGCCTTTAATTTTAGTGATGTTATCCTGATCAGTGTTTTAGCCGTTTCAGGTAACAGTCCAAAGCGGTCAATCATCTCAACCTGAAGCTCACGAAGGTCATCCGTGTTTTTTGCGCTGGCAATTCGTTTGTAGGTGACCAGGCGTGTATGGACATCGGGTAGATAATCTTCCGGCAATAATGCAGGAATATGAAGGTCGATTTCAGGCCCATGATCCAGTGGTTGATCAAGCTCTGGTTGCTTACCGGATTTTAGTGCCTTGACAGCGCGTTCCAGCAGTTCCGTGTAAAGGGTAAATCCTATTTCGTGTATTTGACCACTTTGTTCATCACCCAGTAATTCCCCTGCACCTCGTATCTCAAGGTCATGTGTAGCCAACATAAAGCCGGCCCCAAGGTCTTCAAGGGATTCTATTGCCTCCAGTCGTTTGATCGCATCTGCGGTTATAGACCTTCTATCGGGTATGAGCAGGTATGCATAAGCACGGTGATGTGAACGACCCACGCGGCCCCTGATCTGATGTAATTGTGCAAGGCCAAGTTTATCGGCCCGATTTATAATAATGGTGTTGGCGCTGGGGACATCGATCCCGCTCTCAATAATCGTGGTGCAGACCAGAATATTAAACCGTTGGTGATAGAAATCCAGCATAACCTGTTCCAGGTCCTTTTCCCTCATTTGGCCATGTGCAATTTTCACCTCGGCTTCCGGCACAAGGTCCTTGATTCTTTGGGCCATACGGTCGATAGAGGAAACTTCATTGTGTAGTAAATACACCTGGCCACCACGTTTTAATTCACGCTGACAGGCCTCATTAATCAATATATCGTCCCATTCACTGATAAATGTCTTGATGGCAACCCGGTCAACCGGTGGGGTAGTGATGAGAGACAGATCACGTAAACCGGATAGCGACATGTTTAGTGTCCTGGGGATCGGTGTTGCAGTGAGCGTCAGGATGTCAACTTCGGTACGCAAGGCCTTCATTTTTTCTTTTTGTCTGACCCCGAAGCGATGCTCTTCGTCGATAATAGCAAGACCAAGATTTTTGAACTTTATGCTGGGTTGAAGTAGTGCATGAGTGCCTATCACTATATCTACTTTA
>DAOWEP010000177.1 GCA_030638455.1 Gammaproteobacteria bacterium | reverse complement strand
TTGGAGATGTCGGTGCAAATTATGCAGATGTAAATAATTTGGCAAAATGGATGCTTATTTTTTCTATGGTGGTGGGGCGTCTGGAAATTGTTACATTGAGCGTTATCCTTACCCCTGCCTTCTGGTGCAAATAAAGTAAATAGCATCTTGGTCCGGATGAGTTTCAGGTAGTAGTCATGCACATGGAAAAACGAGAACAGGAAAAATGGAATGCACATTATTTGCCGTCACTTGAGTCCCCATCTCCTGCCGAAGTACTTCAGCAAAACCCACACCTGCTGCCAAAGCAGGGCAAGGCGCTGGATCTGGCCTGTGGTTTGGGTGCAAATGCGTTATTGCTTGCATCTCATGGGTTACAAACAAGCGCCTGGGACGTTTCATTAGTAGCAATAGAAAAACTGAAAGAGCAAGCCTGTGAGAAAGGGCTTGATGTAGATGCGCAGACCAGGGATGTGGTAGCGCGACCCCCGGAACCAGAAAGTTTTGATGTGGTCATAGTGCACCGCTTTCTTGATCGAAAACTTTTCCCCGCCTTAATCAACTCGCTTAAACCGGAAGGGCTTTTGTATTACCAGACCTTCATTAAACAGAAGGGTTCGGATAATGGCCCCTCAAATCCAGATTATCTGTTGGGTCCAAATGAACTGTTGAAGTTATGCGCACCATTGCAGATACTGTTTTATAGAGAAGAAGCACGTATAGGAGATGTTACGCAGGGATTTAGGGATATGGCTATGATGGTAGGTGTCAAGTCAATCATTTAAACGGTCAACTGGTGTTTCCTGATTGAGCTTGTAACAAAAATCTAACCAGGTGATCTACTGCCTTAATAAACCGGCGGTTCGCCTTCAGGGCGTTGCCGGAACCTCGGATAACTCCACCAGTATTGTTCAGGCAGGGTTCGAATACATTTCTCCAGACCGGAATTCAATGCAGTTAGCGATGTGTGTATATCCTGGTTATGAATGTCATCCGGTGTCGGGATAAAGTGCAGGCGAAAGCCTCTCCCCTGTGGCAGACGTTCTGCATAGGCATACAGGACGATAGCGTTGGTTTTGTTTGCAAGGCGTGAAAGCAACACCATGGTGTTGGCTGCAATACCAAAGAAAGGTACATAAATGCCTTTGCCTGCTCCAGGGTTTTGATCTGGTAGTATGGCAACAAGCTCACCTTTGTTTAATGCCGAATATAATGCCCGTAGCCCCTTCCCTTCTGTGGGTACCAAGTGTGCGCCCAGTCGTTCGCGTCCTGTTTTAATAAAATTATCCAATGGGCCGCGCAATGGACGATACAGACTGGTCATTGGATATTGGTTTGAACAGTACAGGCCAATCATTTCCCAGTCACCCAGATGCGGGATGGCCAATATTGTCCCGTCGTCACTGTTATGTGCCTCCTCTAGATGTTCTAATCCAACTACATCCTGAACAAGCGCCAGCACCCTTTTACGCTTCCAGCACATCAAGGCGCCCTTCTCCATCACAGCCTTACCGGTTTCAATCAGGCTTTTTTTCAGTAGTTGCTTACGTTGATTATCGTTCATCTCCGGTAGACACAGTTCAAGATTGCGCCTGGCAATGCGTTGGTTTTTATTTGGTAGCAGGATTAGCAGCCAGCCAAGTAAGGCTCCAATCGAGTGTGCAACGGGTAAAGGCAATTTGGCCAGTAAGCGCAACAGGATGACAGGAAGGTTTTTCATTAATTGTTTTAGTAAGTGCTAGCAGCGTTAGTAGAATCCCGTCTCACCTTCCGGCCTGGTTTTAAACCGCCTGTAGCTCCACTGGTATTGTTCTGGAAGTTCGCGAACACAATGCTCGATACCCTGGTTGATTACAGTTGTAGATTGTTCTGTATCGCTATCATTTACTGCATCAGGCGCATCATGGAAATGTATATAATAGCCTTTACCCTTGGGCAGTCTTTCAGCATAAATATAAATGACGGGTGCGCCAGATTTTTGCGCAAGTTTGGATACCAGTGCCATAGTGTTTGCACTTACCCCGAAGAACGGTGCAAATATTCCGCCGTTGTCGCCCGGATCCTGGTCCGGCAGTATCCCAATGTTTTGTTTATCTGCGAGCGCATGATACAGCGCCTTAACGCCTCTTGTAGCGGTTGGTACCAGTCGTGCACCTGCGCGTTCACGCGCCTGCAGGATGAAATTGTCCAGCGGTTTATAGCGCTGGGGCCTGTAAAGGACTGTCAGTTTATGGTCAGGATATGTAAGCGCCAGATGTAATCCTGCTATCTCCCATGCGCCGAGATGAGGCGTTAAGAAAATGATTCCTTTGCCCTTTTCCTGTGCTGCCTGAACGATTTCCTCACCACTGACACCTCGTACCAGTTTTGCGATACGTGATGGCTTCCAATGCCACAGGGCTCCAATTTCGGTTGCGGACTTACCGGTTTCAATCAGACTTTTGTAGGCAATTCTTTTTCGCTGTTGTTCGCCCCATTCCGGGAAACAGAGCTTCAGGTTGGTTAAGGTAATATTGCGTAAGCTGTTTGGTATTAGATACAGGCATCGTCCGATCCCGGCGCCAATCGCATGAAACAGCTGCAGGGGCAGCCATGAGAAAAACTGAATCAAAAATAAAGTTAGTTTGCCTTGCATATGGATAATCGTTTACTGAGCCGGAGGTATAAGATCAGAATAATCCTCCGCTAAAGCCTGGCAAGCTCGCTCCACATCTTTTTGGTCCACCTGCAGCTTGATACCACCAAGGGCGGGACTATAGAGCATGTCTGTCTGAACCAGGTGTTCGTCCATTAGAGAACAAGCGATACCAACAGTTTCCAGGCGCCCCATCGCGATATGGGCATCAATGATGGTGTCAAAAGTCGCCACTGTTTCCATGGTAAATAATATTCCACATTACAAAGTATACAGTTACAATATTGCAGTTATTTTTCCACTTATCGATTATTTAATAGCTTATTTCGAGATAATCAAATAAAAATACGGTTTAGTATGAAATATGGAATAATTTTATTAATTATTGTCTCTTTTATTCATTAAAGGGTGAATTGCATGCAATATATTCTTATAAATATTAGGATAGTGGGATTCTTCTTTCATCAATAATTCCTTCATATGCTGGCGCTGGGTTGGCATATCAAAGCAGGCCGGGCAGTTTTCCATAATAACAGGTAGCCCGGCCTCGTGCGCAAAATCGCGGGTCTGGCGCTCACGCGTATAGACCAGGGGTCGGATTACACGTAAATCTCCATCGCTAATCGTGTAATTGGCCTTCATGGTGCGTAGTTGTCCCCCATGAAAGGCAGACATCAGGAAACTTTCGGCCAGGTCATCCAGGTGCTGTGCAAGTGCCAGAACGTTATACCCTTCACGTCTGGCCGTAGCGTACATTACTCCGCGCTTCATACGTGAACACCAGGCGCAATACGACTGGTTGTTCATATGCTGTTTGCCGCGCTCCATAATCGGCTGGCTTTCAAAGAAGTAGGGAACCCCTAGTGTCGAGACGTAATCTTTCAGGGGCGAAGGGTCAAAGCTTTCAGACATAGGATCAACCGTAATCACACCCAGCTTGAATTTAACTGGGGCATAGCTTTGCAGGTGTAGCAGGATATTTAGGAGTGAAAGGGAGTCTTTTCCACCGGATAATCCCAGCAGTATCCGATCACCGTTATGGATCATATCGAAGTCAGCTATGGCTCTGCCGACTGCGCGGAGCAAGGATTTAGGGGGTTTGATACTATTTTTTAATATTTTAGCGCGCATGATTTTTACCGCTGACTTACAAGATTGATGGCCTATGAGCCCATTTTGAACCAGAATAGGTATAATAATCAACTGTTAACGTACAAAAAATCTATTTTTAGTTTTATGTGCTAGTTATCAGGTGCTTGATTGACAAAGTCAGACTATTGTATTATTTTATATATTAATAGTCATACGCATGACTTATTATATAAACATGCTGAAGTGGCGCGACATCCTGGAAATATTGATTAGTCCCATCCAGATCAGCATTCACAGTAAATATTCAAATATTACAGGAG
>DAOWEP010000200.1 GCA_030638455.1 Gammaproteobacteria bacterium | reverse complement strand
ACAGTACATCGGCGGATACCTTGACCAGTGGAATTTACAGTACCTCGACCGGCAGTGGTCAGGGTGGTTCCATCACCCTTTCTGCAGGTAGTCTGGGGATATCTGGAGGCGCCGTCAATGTATCTTCCAGTGACACGGGAAATGCTGGAACTATTACAGCGAATGTTTACAGTCTGACGATGACCAAAGGTGCCCAGTTTAGTACCAGTACCGCAGGCTCCGGGAACGGCGGTGATCTGACGGTTACAGCAACCAATGATGTTCTGATTTCGGGTGAGAACCAGAGTAACTTCAGCAGTGGCCTGTACAGCCTTGTCACTGGAACCGGGACAGGTGGAGATATTAATCTTTTAGGTACTAATGTTAGTATCACTCAGGATGGCACGATAGATGCTACAAGCACTGGTACCGGCGATGCAGGTAATATCACTGTAACCGCTTCCGACCTTTTTGAAATGAAAAACAGTTCGATTACAACAGAGGCGTTGTTAGCGGATGGTGGTAATATCAAGATTAATGCAGATAATACGGTATATATGCTGAATAGCATTATGACGGCAGCCGTGGGTACCGGCTCTGGTAATGGAGGTAATATCAATATAGATCCTGTATTTGTGATTATGGATGGTAGTCAGATTCTTGCTAATGCCTATGGCGGTGATGGCGGCAATATTAATATAGTGACAGAGCATTATATTGCTACACCGGACAGTGTTCTAGATGCTTCCTCCGCATTGGGTATAGATGGAACTGTCAATATTGAATCACCAGATGTGGATATGAGTAGCGGGATTACTGAATTGACAGATAGTTTCCTTGACGCTATTGCTCTATTGCGGCAGAAATGTGGTGCCAGAAATATTTCCAATCAGAGTAGCTTCTTTGTTAGTGGACGGAGCGCTATTCCTATGGGGCCAGATAGCATGATGCCGGTTGCCAGTTCGTTATTTACAGGGTCTATCGGCGTTGAAAAGAACCAGGGTAACATGGGAGATTTAGCCCTGGTAGGAATGAATAAACACACACGTCCTATTATGGCGCAAGGGTGTTCCGTCACGTTATAAATTTTATTCTTTTCTGGACTTTTGCACGAGATTCCTGGATTCCGGAATTTTACTAATGAGATTTATTATCCAGTCTTGTTAATAATTGCTCGATCACCTTGTGGTGCTCACCATGAACAGGAAATACAGCATATGCCTTGAGTGAGATCTCTGGGGCATCTGCTACCCTGAAAAGCATATTTCCCTCCAGATGTTCTGCCACAAGTGTTGAGGGTAGATAGGCTGAACCTCCGCAGCTCTCGAGCAGGCCGAGCGCGATACTACCTACATTTGCACGCACTGCAGCGATAGGTCGCTGGGGAAAATATCTTTCATGAAGACTACTGAACTGTGTCCCCCAGTCAACACGTACATAGCCTTCAGCTAGCGCTTCATCTACTTCCAGTTCATTATGTGTCGAGACCATGATCAGTGATACATCACTGACTTCCTGTACCACCAGCTCCCTGAGTTGTGGTGGCTCATAAAGGAATCCTAAATCTATTGTTCCCTGTTCGAGCTTTTGCAAGATACGTTTTGAGGTGCTCGCCTCGGCCCGTAGGCCAATCAGTGGGGCACTACAATGAATGCCATTAAGCCAGTCCTGTAAAAAAATCTCCCATAGGCTGGAAACGCCGGCAATCACAAGACGCCTGTCCAGTTGGTCACTAAGGGCAATTTCTTCATGAGCGCGTTCCCATGTCTTGAGAATGTAGCGAGCATGGCGCGAAAAGCGTTCCCCGGCCGGAGTTAGGGTTACCTTCTGCCGGCTTCTCTGGAAGAGGGCCAGTCCTAGAGTTTCTTCCAGTTGTCGAATGCGGGCACTTACGGCTGATGGTGAAACACATAGATTTATTGATGCCTTACGGAAATTTCGGATTCTACCTACTTCCAGGAATGTTTTTAGTTGATCAATATCCATAGTTTCTAGAGCGCGATTGCTGTGCAAAATAAGTGTTCATAGTGGCCTTTTTATTTCGCTATTCAATATACATGTTATTGCGTATGATTGCGCGCTTTTCATGATAAGTATCTCATGAAATTCTAATATAGAATTTAAATTAAATATAATGTATAACGACTTGTAATGAAAGAGAATAAACCAATATTATCGACGCGTCAGATCATTGCAGGCGTCATTTTTACGGCCATCGCATTAGCACTTGCATGGGTTACACCGACGATAGAAGTAGCCTGGGTCAGCGCGTTCCTGATGCTCACCATCTTTTTGTTTGCTTTTGAAGTGGTTGAGGTGGATGTGGCGGCAATCAGTGTGATGGTGTTACTGGGCCTGACATCCTTGCTGGCACCCATTATGGGGCTGGAAAAAGGGTTGGTAGATACCCAGCAGATATTCAATGGTTTCTCCAGTAATGCGGTGATGTCAATTATTGCGGTGATGATCATTGGAGCTGGTCTGGACAAGACCGGTATCATGACCCAGGTAGCGGCCTTTATCCTGAAAAAAGGCGGTAAAACGGAAGGGAGGATTATCCCAATCATCTCCAGCACGGTTGCTTTTATCTCTTCATTCATGCAAAACGTGGGCGCGGCAGCATTATTCTTGCCCGTTGTGAGTCGTATTTCAGCACGATCCGGTTTGCCTATGTCACGATTATTAATGCCAATGGGCTTCTGCGCTATTCTCGGTGGCACTGTGACTATGGTAGGTTCGTCACCGTTAATTCTGCTTAACGATCTTCTCCTGACTTCAAACCAGGCACTTCCGGCAGATCAACAAATGGAAGCCTGGTCATTGTTTTCGGTAACGCCCATCGGCATAGCCCTGGTGATAACCGGTATTCTCTATTTTGTTATCGCAGGCCGATTCGTGTTGCCTAAACATATTACCAAGAACGGAACCAAAGCAACCAATACCATGGAGTACTTTCACAAGATCTATGGAGTTGATTATGATCTGTTTGAGGTTGTAGTCCCGGAAGAGAGTTCTTTGGTAGGCAAACATCTTGATGATGTTGAAACGGCTTATCGTATCCGCATTACTGCAAATAAACGCAGTGGACAGGAGAGTCGTGTGGGTCCCGACACTCTGGCACGTGATACCAGTATTGAGCCTGGCATGGTGCTAGGTGTTGTTGCATCGGCGTCCAATCTGACAGCCTTTGTTGAGAAATTTAACCTTATACAGCGTGATCAACTACGCACCTTTTCTGAATCTTTGTCAACCGCAAAGGCAGGTATCGCCGAGGTAGTTATTCCCCCGAGTTCACAATTGATTGGTAAAAGTGCACGTGATGTCTGGATGCGCAAGACTTATGGAATCGCCATGCTGGCATTGCATCGCCGTGGTGAAACTTTGCGCGAAGGTGAAAATATTCGTGACCTTCCGCTGGAGGCTGGAGATACACTGGTCGTACATACAAGCTGGGATGCACTGGCCAGACTGGAGAATAACCCCAGCTTTGTTATTGTTACCACAGAATATCCTCACGAAGAAGATGTGAGGCCCCACAAGGTACGCTGGGCAGGCCTGTTTTTTGGCATAGCCCTTTCTCTGGTGTTGT
>DAOWEP010000193.1 GCA_030638455.1 Gammaproteobacteria bacterium | reverse complement strand
GCGACATATTTCAACACCTCATCACCTATCTTATGCCCAAATTTTTCATTTATCCTGCTGAGGTGGTCAATATCAACCATTAGCAGGGACAAGTCATTATTCGATTCTGTTGCCAGACTGCATTGCTCAATGAGCTTTTTATCAAATGAGTTCCTGCTAAAACTCCCTGTGAGTGGATCTATTGGGATTTCATTTCTTGTTGCCGCAACTTCATCACGTAAACTCTCCAGTTCGTCATTAGTTGCCTTGAGTTTTAGCCGCAATTCTTTTCCGGAGCTTAATTTCTTCCGGGTCTCCGATATAACATTGCCAATTACTTCTCTTATTTCATCGATATCGATATCGATATTTTTACTAAGCGCCTCTATCCCTTTCTGTAATTTCTGATTATACGATGTTTCTGATGAGTCGGCTGTCGAAAGTAGCTTCAATGCCCTGGTCATAAGATTACGAATACCCTCACGCATCTTCTCGAGGGTTTCTGTATCTTGTGGGGCAAGATATAGCTGGTAAAGCCCATCAATAAGTTCCTGACTTATCTTCTCTCTGCGCTTGAACTCTTTATCAGCCGCTTCTCTTAGCGGTTTATTATTGCCAGACACATACTCATAAAGTACGGTATAGTTAACGGGATTAACAGGCAACTCGAATTTGTTCGCCAAGGGCAAGGCGGTTCGGGCTATCTTTGCTGCCTCATCGGCATCATCTGCATAATGGGAAGGCATACATCTATCTCTTATCAATTGATCAAATAAAATACAATCAGAATGTTAGACTAAGAATAATTATTAATTCAGCCCTTCATTCTTTATGACAGCATACACTCACAATGCATTCTTATTCAAGAATCATTGCACATTCAATGCATGGTATTCCTCCAGCCACTGGTCTGCCCACCAGTTTGCATTGGCCTCTGTATTTTTGAATTTTACTTGTTTTGAATGACTTAAGAAATGAAAACACTCATGCGCGAGTGTATGAACCGCACACTCTTCCAGGTCTTGAAAGACAAATGTCTTTTCTCCTGAATACCAACCTTGCTTGTAATCACTTGAGGGAATTCTCGCCCAGTGCTGATAAGTGAAGGGTGGTGCCATTTCCACATTGACACTGGCACGAATGCGGTAGCCGCTTTTTAGTTTTTGTGGATCTTTCTTACCTTGCAAAGAGTCTCGTACCGGATATTGGCAACAACCATGCAACAAATGATTTTTGTTCAGCGACAGTAGTTTTACCCATTCAAGAAAAGAGGTATCGTAGTTTTCCAACTTATTACAGATGTAATGAATCACCTGCGGCATGGTGATCTTGTCGATCACTTTGTAATGTGAAATATCTAACTCCTGAAAAATATCTAACCATTAAAATGTTCAGGCCGCCGATGCCTTGGTAGGGCCTTTATGGAAACTCAACTTATTATCTTCGACATCAACACGAATCAGATCACCCACATTAAATTTACCAGACAGTATCTCCTGTGCCAACGGGTTTTCCAGTTGCTGCTGAATGGCTCGTTTGAGTGGCCTCGCTCCGTATACGGGATCAAACCCGGCTTCACCCAGCCTGTCGAGTGCTGCATCTGATAGCTCAAGATCCATATCTCGTTCACGTAGGCGGTCACGTAGGTAGCCTATCTGAATTGTGGTAATGGAGCGAATCTGTTCCCTGCCCAGTGGATGGAATACTACCAGTTCATCTACCCGGTTAATGAATTCAGGACGGAAGTGACTACCAACTACCTCCATCACTGCTGACTTCATCGTGTCATAATTTTCTTCGCCGGCCAGCTCCTGGATTTGTTGCGAACCAATATTGGATGTCATCACGATTACAGTGTTGCGGAAATCTACGGTACGACCCTGGCCATCAGTCAAACGTCCGTCATCCAGCACCTGTAACAATACATTAAACACATCCGGATGCGCCTTTTCGACTTCATCCAGCAGAATCACGGAATATGGGCGACGCCGAACCGCTTCAGTCAGATAGCCACCTTCTTCATAACCCACATAGCCTGGCGGTGCACCGATCAGGCGAGCCACCGAATGTTTTTCCATAAATTCGGACATATCGATACGAATAATGGCCTCTTCGGTATCGAACAGGAAGGCAGCCAGTGCCTTGGTCAACTCTGTCTTACCAACGCCTGTCGGGCCCATAAACAGGAAGGAACCATTCGGCCGGCTCGGGTCTGACAGGCCTGCACGGGAACGGCGGATGGCATCACTAACGGCGGTTAGCGCTTCTGTTTGACCTACCACACGTTGCTGCAACTCTTCTTCCATGCGCAATAACTTGTCCCGTTCACCTTCGAGCATCTTTGAGACCGGAATACCCGTCCAGCGCGACACCACTTCGGCTATTTCTTCGTCTGTTACCCTGTTGCGCAGTAATGTAATTTCGGCCATTTCTGCCTGCGCGGCCATATCCAGTTGTTTTTCCAGTTCCGGGACACGACCATACTGTAATTCTGACATGCGGGCCAGATCACCTGCCCGGCGAGCAGTTTCCATTTCTATGCGCGCACGTTCCAGCTCCTCCTTGATATGGGTAGCACCCTGCAGCGCTGCCTTTTCTGATTTCCAGATTTCTTCCATATCTGAATATTCACGATCCAGTTTTTCTATCTCTTCCTCCAAAATATTCAGGCGTTTTTTTGTAGCCTCATCTGTTTCTTTTTTCAAGGCCTCACGCTCAATCTTGAACTGAATCAAACGGCGATCCAGACGGTCCATCACTTCCGGCTTGGAATCTATTTCCATACGAATACGACTGGCTGCCTCGTCCATCAGGTCGATTGCCTTGTCCGGCAACTGACGGTCTGTGATATAACGATGGGAAAGTGTTGCCGCCGCAACAATTGCAGGGTCTGTAATATCTACACCGTGATGCACTTCGTACCTCTCCTTCAGGCCGCGCAGAATGGCAATGGTATCTTCTACAGTCGGCTCATCTACCAATACCTTCTGAAAGCGACGTTCCAGCGCTGCATCTTTTTCAACATATTTTCTGTATTCATCCAACGTGGTCGCACCCACACAATGCAACTCACCGCGTGCCAGTGCAGGCTTAAGCATATTGCCCGCGTCCATCGCGCCTTCGGCCTTACCCGCACCGACCATGGTATGCATTTCATCTATAAACAGAATGACCTGGCCTTCCTGCTTGGCAAGATCATTAAGCACTGCCTTTAATCTTTCCTCAAACTCACCACGGAATTTGGCGCCCGCTAGCAACGACCCCATGTCAAGGGACAATACTCTTTTATTTTTGACGCCCTCAGGCACCTCGCCATTAACGATACGTTGCGCCAGTCCTTCTACGATCGCAGTTTTACCGACACCCGGCTCACCAATTAATACGGGGTTATTTTTGGTGCGACGTTGTAATACCTGTATAGTGCGGCGGATTTCATCATCACGTCCGATCACCGGGTCGAGCTTGCCCTGTTCGGCACGCTCGGTCAGATCTATGGTGTATTTTTCCAATGCCTGACGTTGATCTTCGGCATTCGGGTCATCTACTTTCTGTCCACCGCGCATATTTTCTATCGCAGTTTCTATGGCTCCCTTGCTGGCACCCGCCTTTTTCATGAGCTCGCCCAGCTCGCCCTTGTCTTCCAGTGCCGCCAGGATAAACAGTTCGCTGGAGATGTAATTGTCCTTACGCTTTTGCGCCAGTTTATCGGTTAGATTAAACAAGCGACCCAGATCATTGGAAAGATGTACATCACCACCTGCATCTTCTACTACAGGCTGCCGATCCAGTATTTCACCCAACTGGGAACGCAGCCAGTTTACGTTGACATCGGTCTGCCCCAGCAAGTGGCGAATAGTGCCGCCTTCCTGATCCAGCAGTGCCACCATTAGATGTACCGGTTCTATAAACTGATGATCACGTCCAACGGCCAGACTCTGCGCGTCCGCTAGCGCAACCTGGAATTTGCTCGTGAGCTTATCCATTCTCATGGTCTATACCTCTTTTCTTGAATTCTTGAGTTCTTAAATTGCCTTGATATTCAATAGATGTGGCTGATCTGACCGGTTTCAAGCCCTGCGAGACTTATGCAACCACAATTAAAGCATAGATAGACGGGAAATCGCCTGCAAGCAGAGTAAGTTGCTTATGGATGTCACTATTTAATGAAGTGTAGAATGAGCGATATAGATCACCAGCACAACCATGGTAATCAGGGTGATTTGCTGCATGGATTC
>DAOWEP010000132.1 GCA_030638455.1 Gammaproteobacteria bacterium | reverse complement strand
CGCAACTGACTATAACCGGTAATCCATTCATCATATTTTATATAAAGTGTGATACTGCCAATAATGGCCACCAGGCCAAACAAGGCTAGCAGATTCTTAATCTGTGACATGTACGACGATCTCCAGAAAAACCTAATTTAGAATACAGGATTAATGATCCTGCATGATATAAAATTCATAAACAACATAAAACCGCTAAAACATAATGCTTGCTAGTAACTTGAATCCACGTAGTAAGACAATGATTGATAAATAAATTTATTGGTAAACAGTTGGGTCAACTATACCTGCAGACTCGAAACCGGCTCGACGCAATCGACAAGAATCACAAACCCCACAGGCAGCTCCCTTATCGTCTGCAGCATAACAAGACACCGTTAGAGAATAATCAACGCCAAGGCGAATTCCTTCCTGAATAATCTGGGCCTTGGTCAAATCAATTAACGGGGTATGAAGTCGAAAATATCCATCATTAGAATTGGCACTTTCCACACCTGCCTTAGTTGCCAAATTAGCCATTTTCTCAAACGCTGAAATAAATTCAGGCCTGCAATCCGGATAACCAGAATAGTCGACCGCATTCACTCCAATAAACAGGTCCCGTGCACCCAGCACTTCAGACCAGCCAAGTGCAAGCGAAAGGAAGATTGTATTCCTGGCAGGCACATAGGTGATCGGTATGCCCTTCGATGGCTTATCAGGCACTGCTATCCTGGTATCCGTCAGCGCAGAACCACCGATTCCGTCCAGGTCAATACGAATAGTTTTATGGTCTTCAACGCCTATCTTCTCTACCACTTGGTTTGCAGCATTCAGCTCAGAAACATGACGCTGTCCATAATCAAAACTTACTGCATAACACGCGTAGCCCTGTTGTCTTGCCAGGGCAAGCGTAGTAGCCGAATCAAGCCCGCCGGAAACCAGCACTACTGCTTTCTTCATTTTACATTACCCATATCGTTTACCTGCCCGGCCCCTCACCCCACAAATGCTTATGTAGTTGAATCTGAAAACGGACCTGTAATCGATCTTCCAGAATCCAGTCGGCTAGTTTCCCCGGTTCAAGTGTTTCACGCACTGGTGAAAACAATACCTCACAACGGGAGACCAATGAATACTGATCCAGTATTTTTCTTGCCCAGTCATAATCCTGCTTTGAACCGATAACAAACTTTACCTGATCCCGGGATTCCAGATGCTGAATATTTTCATAACGGTTTTTTTCAGCCTCACCAGAATCAGGCGTTTTAATATCCATGACCCTTGATACTCTCGAATCAACCTCTGAAACATCCAGCGCCCCACTGGTCTCCAATGAGACCTGATAACCTGCATCACACAAGTACGATAGCAGTTTAAGGCAATCCTTTTGCGCCAAAGGTTCACCACCGGTAACCGTCACATATTGTGGTGAGTACTCATCTGTTTTTTTCAGTATTTCATCCAGGCTCATCCATTCACCGCCACTAAATGCATAGCTGGTATCGCAATAACCACAACGAAGAGGACACCCGGTCAGACGTATAAAAACCGTTGGCAACCCAACGGTAGAGGACTCACCCTGTAATGAATAGAAAATCTCAGTAATGCGCAGTTGCGGATTTAGTTGCGGGCTTTGAGATACCGACTCTTTCCTATCGGGCTTTGTGCGATCAGATGGCATACCGGTATTGTACTACACACCGGTAACATATTGACGATGGGGACAGAATCCTTATCCCAATATTCTCCTGGCAGAGTACCTAGTGCCCTTCGCTCTGCATCCTCTGTAGACGGGTCTCTGCCAGTCGAGCTGCGGTATCTGCCGGGTATTTCTTCAATATACTCTGCAAGGTTTGACGTGCATTTTTCCAGTTCTCCAGTTCATAATAGGCAAAACCAAGTTTCAACATAGCACCAGAAACCTTTGGGCTTGCAGGAAAGTTTTTAATGACCTTACGGAATTCCTCTACAGCCACCTTGTATTTTCGCGAAACATAGTTTGCTTCACCCAGCCAGTATTGTGCATTATCGGCATAACCACTTTGCGGATATTGCTTTATAAAGGCCTGGAATGCCTGAATAGACTGGTCATAACGACCCTCTTTTAAAAGGTTAAAGGCATCGTTATACGCTTCACGTTCTTTTCTGTCTGGAGCTGAAGCAACAGGAGCAGGACTGGCAGAAGGCTTGCTTATTGATGAAGTAACACCAACACTTGTTGATGGTACTTCACTAGCTGGGCTTTCTGGGGCACTGGATCGAACCCCACTCAACTCCAGTTCGCGCAACCTTCTATCTACATCTACATACAGATCACGTTGCCGCTGACGGACATCGCGCAACTCATGCGTCATTTCTTCCACATCTCCTCGCAACTGGCGAACCTCACTTTCCAGCTGTTCAAGGCTGACCAGTATTTCCATCATATTCTGGTTAGATGGATACCCCGGTTCGGCCTGTGCACCCGAAAAACTGATAGCCCCAAACACTAACAGAAACCAAAACTGAACTTTAAGCATAACGCCCTACCCTTTTATCAAAAAACTCATTTATATAGACCAGCCCTACCTTTTATAAATCAGCTCTACGCGACGGTTTTTATGCCATGATTCATCATCATGACCCAATAAGGCCGGACGCTCTTCCCCGTAACTGACGGTTTCTACCTGTTTGTCAGATACGCCCTGGAACAACAATAAACGACGAACAGATTGAGCGCGACGCTCGCCAAGCGCGATATTATATTCACGAGAACCACGCTCATCCGCATGACCCTCCAACACCACATGTACGTCCGGGTACGCTGCCATATAAGCTGCATGGTTTTCCAGTATCTCTTTCCCCTCTGAATCTAATTCACTCCTATTGTATTCAAAATAAATCACCCTGTGAGAAAGTGGGCTTGCAGGATCATCCAGTGCCTCTCGCTTAAAACTACGCTGGCCCGCATACCCGGTTGATTGCGCACCAGAACGGTCTTCTACCGCCGCACCCCCGGCATCAGATTTTGTACCACCTGTATAACCACAGGCACCCAGCACTATCCCACCTAGCACTACCGTTAGTATTTTAACTGTCTTGTTAAGATTCATACTACCCTCCTTACGTTAATTTTCACTATGATATCTGGCTAACTTTGAATAATTTATTTCTATCATCTGTTTCTATTATCTGTGTTACCACTAATTATCACTAAAAGGCGCCCATGCGGGTTCCCTCACATCACCTTCCTGCAATAATAAACGATGACGCGCCCTGCCATCAAAAGAAACCGCAGCCAAAACTCCCTTATTACGGTACTCAGTAGCATACAAAATCATGCCGCCATTCGGTGCAAAGCTGGGTGACTCATCCAGTCCTGCCGATGTCAATTCCTGCAAAATATTTGTTTCAAGCTCCAGAACGGCAATCTTAAATCCTGAGTCTGTTCCGTGCACCATGGCAAGTGACTTCCCATCAGGAGAAAAACGGGCCCTTGAATTATAGTTGCCTTCAAATGTCAATCTGGTCGCACGACCACCGCTTATATTTATACGATATATCTGTGGGCGTCCACTCCGGTCAGATGTAAAAACCAGGGAATGTCCGTCCGGAGCCCAAACTGGCTCTGTATCAATGGCTGAGTTACGCGTAATTCGCAGATCTTTGCGAGAAGTGATATCGATTACATGTATCTCTGTGTTGCCACGATGAGAGCGTGCGATAGCAAGTCGCTTGCCATCCGGTGACCATGCAGGGGCGCCATTAACACCCTTCTTTGAAGAAATCAGCCTTCGAACACCCGTTTCAATCTCCTGTACATATATTGCAGACTTTCCACCCTCAAAGGAAACATAGGCCAAACTCTTTGCATCCGGCGACCACGCAGGCGACATAATCGGGTTTTCTGATTGCAAAATAGTAAAGGGGTTATGACCATCCGAGTCCGCGACCTGCAATGAATGTTTCGCACTGGTACTACGGCCCGAAGAAGTAATATAGGCAATCTGGGTGCTAAATGCTCCACGCTGTCCGGTCAGCTTTTCATAAATGATATCACTAATATAGTGCGCAATTTGTCGAATTTCATTGGCCTTGATTGGCAAATTATAACCGGCGATTTGCTTGATTTTATAATCAAGACCAATCGGCCCACCACCTGATCTTCTATAAATATCGAATAACTGGAACTGAACTACATAATTACCCTTACCGGAAGACCGCACCCGACCTACCACCAGGTTCTCTACCCCTAGCGCACGCCAGTTTTCAAAGTTAACCTCGCCACCATGATTGGGATGCTCCAGAAAATCCTGCTCCGGTATTTGTGAAAACCGGCCAGTACGCGCAAGATCAGATGAAATAATATCCGAAATTTTCCTTGGTATCTCGGGCCCTGGTAACCCTGGCTCAATATTTCCCTGACCATCTGCAATACCAAATGGCACTATGGCGACCGGAATTTCACCCTCCACTCCCTCAGTAATCTGTATTTCCAATACCGCAGATGCAATACCAGACCAGCACCAGAACATCAGTGCAATAAGGAATGCAGGTAATGACTTAACCGATAACTTCAAATGACTATATTTCAACATCAAGCTTCCTGTAACCTG
>DAOWEP010000046.1 GCA_030638455.1 Gammaproteobacteria bacterium | reverse complement strand
CGTATTCGCGTGATCTTTCCAACAATAGCATCCAGTGCCTCTATGCGTTGTATAGCTTCATTCATCTGCTGCTCACGTATCTTGTGAGTCAGCATAATAATAGGCACATCCATTGCCCCCGGTGCAGGCTCCTTCTGCAAAATGGCTTCTATACTGATCTTCAACTCCCCGAGGATATTAGTTACTTCTGCCAACACACCTGGTCGATCACCCGCCTGTATACGCAGGTAATATGCTGTTTCCACGTCATCCATTGGCAAGATACGCGTATCTGAAAGTGCATCCGGCTGAAACGCCAGATGCGGTACCCGATTACCTGGGTCTGCCGTCAGGGTGCGGGCTACATCTACAAGATCTGCTACCACTGCCGATGCAGTAGGTTCGGCTCCGGCACCTGCCCCGTAATACAAACTAGGGCCCAGCGCATCGGCCTTGACCAACACTGCATTCATTACCCCATCTACATTTGCGATTAGTCTACGGTACGGGATCAAGGTTGGATGTACTCTAACCTCAATGCCTTCCGGAGTCTGGCGTGTAATACCCAGATGTTTTATTCGGTAGCCAAGCTGCTCTGCATAACTGACATCATCTCGCGTGATATGGCCGATACCTTCTGTATAGACCTTGTCGAATTGCAGGGGAATACCAAATGCAATAGAAGCCAGAATGGTTAGCTTGTGCGCTGCATCTATCCCCTCTACATCAAAGGTAGGGTCGGCTTCTGCATAACCCAGTTGCTGGGCCTCGGCCAGTACTTCATCAAAATCCCTGCCCTTGTCACGCATCTCGGTAAGAATAAAGTTACCGGTACCATTGATAATGCCCGCAAGCCATTCAATCTGGTTTGCCGCCAGACCTTCTCGAATCGCCTTGATGATAGGGATGCCACCGGCCACGGCAGCTTCAAATGCGACCATTACCCCCTTTTCCTGTGCGGCTGCAAATATTTCGTTGCCGTGTATGGCGATCAGCGCCTTGTTTGCGGTTACCACATGCTTTCCATTTTCAATGGCCTTTAATACCAGTTCACGCGCCGGGTCATAACCACCAATCAGCTCGACGACTATCTCGACTTCCGGATCATTCACTACTTTAAATGCATCATCGGTAAGCTTGACACCTTCGAGCTTACTAATCAGGTTAGACGCCACATCACGTGCCGCAGCATGGGTTACCCTGATACCACGTCCTGCTCTGCGAGTGATTTCTGCTGCATTACGTTCAAGCACGCTGAAAGTTCCCCCACCGACTGTTCCTAACCCTAGCAGGCCTACTTTTACTGGTTTCACTACTCTTCTCCTACCTCATTATCTATTACATTATCCTGTCGGAACATATTCCGTATCCCTCGCACGGCCTGTCGGGTACGATGCTCATTCTCAATCAGGCCAAACCGAACATATTTATCCCCATATTCACCAAAACCGATACCGGGCGAAACGGCTACCCTGGCGTCTTCCAGTAGTTTTTTAGAAAACTCCAGCGAACCCAGATGCTGATAAGGCTCTGGAATCGGTGCCCAGACAAACATGGTGGCTTTTGGGGGCTCTACTTCCCAACCCATACTATTTAATCCAGCACATAAAACATCCCTGCGGCTTTGGTACATTTCAACTATTTCCTTCACACAATCCTGAGGTCCTTCTAGTGCAGTTATGGCCGCTATCTGGATGGGGGTAAACATACCGTAATCCAGATAAGATTTCATTCTTGCCAGCGCCGCAATCAAAGTCTGGTTGCCACACATAAACCCGACCCTCCAGCCCGGCATATTATAGGTTTTGGACAGGGAATAGCACTCTACTGCCACGTCTTTTGCACCAGGCACCTGCAATATGGAAGGTGCCTTATAACCATCAAATACGATTTCGGCATAGGCCAGGTCATGAACCACCCATATTTCGTTCGCACGGGCGATTTCAACGACCTTTTCAAAAAAGTCCAGCTCCACACACTGGGTGGTTGGGTTCCCGGGGAAGTTCAGCACCAGCATCTTGGGTTTTGGCCAGGAGTCCTTGATCGCCTTATCCAGCTCCGCAAAAAAATCGATATCCGGCCCAAGGGGAACGTGCCTTATATCAGCACCTGCAATCACAAATCCGTACGGATGAATCGGGTAAGTTGGATTAGGCACCAGAATTGCATCACCAGGCCCAACCGTTGCCAGTGCAAGATGTGCCAAACCCTCCTTGGAACCAATGGTTACGATTGCCTCCTTGTCCATATCCAGATCTACTTCATATTTATCACGATACCAGTTACATATCGCCCTACGCAGGCGGGGAATCCCTCTGGACATAGAATAACGGTGTGTATCGGACCGTTGAGCGGCCTCTACCAACTTATCGACAATATGAACTGGCGTCGGCTGGTCCGGATTACCCATACCAAAATCGATAATATCCTCGCCACGGGCACGTGCCTTGGCCTTCAATTCATTTACGATATTGAAAACATAGGGAGGTAAGCGCTTGATTCTTTGGAATTCGTCTATCAAAACTGGTAAACCTGCTCTCAGGATACTCCAAAATTAGATAACAATCATATAGTTAAACAACGAACATTACTGACAATCTTAAAACCTGTCAATTCAATAAGCGATTTATTCTACTTGTTTCTCATTATCTTCATCCTGTATCTTCCCGCTATGAAATTCAGTATCGAAGACGGAGACAGCAACTTCATCATCCGCGCCTATGAACAAGGTCGCATTGTAGTGAATAATGAGTCTTTTACCCGCAGTTTTGTGGTCACGCAGCAGACACTTATTCGTGACTGGTCGCCACAGACGTTTGATGACATACAGCCAGAACATGTACATCAGCTCACTGAATCAAAACCCGAAATTGTCTTGCTGGGCACAGGAAGTCAAATCCAGTTTCCTGAACTGGCATTACAGGCCATTATTATGGAGCAAGGTATTGGGTTGGAAGTGATGGATACTGCAGCGGCCTGTAGAACCTATAATATTTTATCTGCAGAAGGAAGGAATGTAACGGCAGCGCTTATTATGATGAAGTGATGCCCGTTTGCGCAAACCTTACCTTAACCATGCCGCTATTAATTTGACACAATCCCCACGCCACAAACATTCGTACTCTCGACAACCATGTCGTTTGTCAGTGGCATAACAAGGTTCATGCCCGGCCAGTTGCTGTTGCTGGCGAATGGATCGAGGACGATCGCTCCGTGACGGCTCACCGGAATCATTACACACTACCCTGTTGTTATGAGCTGACATTTATTTTCCTGATATTGTTCCTGATTTTTTTCAATTTTTGCTAAAAATAGATTTTTCAATCCAAATTGCTGATCACGCACCCGGATATATTTACAACCTGTGAACCGTATCTATAGACCACAATATCGTCACATCATCTGATTTCTTGAAGGGATTTACTGGAAACTACACGAGATAAATTATTGAGCTATTCAACAACTTTAAACTGAGTCCAATTATCAATCTGGCTTCCTAATAATATCCTATTAAAACGATCAACTTCTACAAAAAAATCGGGGGCCACTAGTCGTGACTCCCGATTTATGAAGCGTATAATTACATGGGAATAGATGTTAGGTCTACTTCAACAATACGTCCTCTGAAAATCCTTCACTCTCCAGAATTTCACGCAACCTCTTCAACGCATCCATTTGTATCTGACGAACACGCTCGCGCGTTACCCCTATTTCCTGCCCAACCTCTTCCAGGGTAGAACGCTCATAACCATGCAATCCAAAGCGACGCTCTACTACTTCACGTTGCTTGTCATTCAGCTTTTCCAGCCAGATCTCCAAGTTTGAATGTACATTCTCATCCTGAAGCAACACAGAAGGATCAGGATTATTCTCATCCGGAATGGCATCCAGTAACATCCTGTCTTCATCATCACCAATAGGCGTATCCACAGATGCGATACGCTCATTGAGGCCCAACATACGCTTTACTTCTGAAATCGGCTTGTCCAGCAACTTGGCTACTTCTTCTGTTGTTGGCTCACGCTCCATGGTCTGGGTTAAATGCCGGGTAGCGCGTAAATACAGATTAATTTCCTTAACCACATGTATTGGCAACCGGATAGTACGTGTTTGATTCATGATTGCGCGCTCGATGGTCTGTCGAATCCACCAGGTGGCGTAGGTTGAGAAACGGAATCCGCGTTCCGGGTCAAATTTTTCTACTGCACGGATTAGCCCCAGATTACCCTCTTCAATCAAATCCAGTAATGCGAGACCACGATTCATATAACGCCGGGCAATCTTGACTACAAGACGCAGATTGCTTTCGATCATTCGTTTCCGACCAGATTCCACACCTTTCAGAGCCAGCCTTGAATAGTGGACTTCTTCTTCTGCGGTCAACAGGGGTGAAAACCCGATTTCATTCAGATACAGTCTTGTTGCATCCATTGAACCTTCACTGACGTCATCAGGAGATTCTTTTTTATCATCCTTTTTAACTGCCCCCTTACCTTTACCGGCAGAAGCCTTATCTGCCGAAGAAGAGCCTTCAGTTGGATTATCCAGATCATCATCCGGTGCACCAGCTTCCAGAAGACCTACCTCATCTTCTACCAACTCAACAACCGCCTCTTTTTTAGAAGACTTTTTCTGAGCTGGCTTTCTTTGAGCAGATATTGCTGCAACTTTTCTGATAGAAGTTTTAACCGATTTTGAGGCTTTTTTAGTGCCTTTCTTTGAAGCAATGTCCGTCACAACCGCTTTTTTTGCCTTTGTAACGCTTGCAGCGCTCTTTCTGGTTGTTGAGGTTCTTTTCCTGGCAGTGGCGGCACCTGTTCTGGACACTGTAGTGCCTGTTTTAGACACTGCCTTGGATGTTGTACTGCTTTTAGCAGTAGCTTTCTTTGCTGACCTGGGCATCAAAGTTCTCCTGTTTCCTTAAAATAAACATTTATTTAATAAACATTTATTTAATAAACATTTAAATGTATCAAAATAGCGCAAAAATAATGTAAATATCTGTTCTTATTGTATAAATTTGGCTCATTCAATAATACTATCGTCCATTCACACATTTACTTTAGGAGTTTTCTGTAAATTTGTGATTTTCTACTATACTCCGAGCCATTCAGCCCGAGTATCTCACTTCCCTGTATCAATACAGACTACGAGAATTCCAAGTGTACTTCTTATTCGACTCTGATTCTCTACTACAATTCCCTAACCGTTATAGGAGCCTGTACTGTTGCTTTTATTCTTATAATTATGCTTCCTTAATTATTTCTTACCTGGCTTAGGCAAGAAGCGCAATGGATTTACCGGTTTTCCATTTCTTCTTATCTCAAAATGTAACATGGTTCGATTGGTCCCACTACTTCCCATTGTTGAGATAGGTTGATTGATCTTAACCCATTCACCTTCCTTTACCAGTAACTTTTCATTGTGTGCATATGCACTTAAAAATGACTTATTATGTTTAACAATAACAAGTTTGCCGTAACGTAGCAAACCTCCTCCACTATACACAACCCTTCCGGGTGCTGCAGCTCTGATTTTCTGTCCTCTTTTACCTGCAATAGCGATACCTTTCTTACCTGATGTACCCGCAGAAAAACTACGTATCAGCCTTCCTTTTGCAGGCCAATCCCAGGATTTTATTTTTTTAGTATTTAACAACTGGTCAGTCGAACTGGAAGATTT
The DNA here is from genome assembly GCA_030638455.1 of Gammaproteobacteria bacterium. Classification (GTDB taxonomy): domain Bacteria; phylum Pseudomonadota; class Gammaproteobacteria; order DAOWEP01; family DAOWEP01; genus DAOWEP01. Next base: position 2,210 of record DAOWEP010000046.1, on the reverse strand, counting down.
CCTGCTCCTGGCTACTGTTTTTTCCTTCTTTCCAGAATCAGATAAAACGATTTGTTTACCACCATAGCTCTTCTTTTTTGAAGGTGGCTTTACACGTAATTTTTGTTTTGGGAGAATTCGGTAGGGAGAACGAATATGGTTCCAACTTGCAATCTCGCTATGATCGAGCCCATATTGCCATGCAATTGAATACAGAGTTTCACCCGGCTTCACCACATGAAACTGGCTATGGGAAACAGGACGTTTCTCTATATCACGATTGATAACCGGAGATGAATACTTGCTGGCACAAGCCAGCAGCACGGTAGTAAAAAGCAGACACAGTAATCCGTTTTTAATTACAGACATTGTTTTCTAAATATTGTTTCCTGAACATTGTGCTTTCTGAATATTGTCATATCTTCAAAAAAATGAATAAAATCAATGCGGCCAACACTACCAACCAGCCTATCCAGTTAATATAGGTACGTACCATTTTTTCCATTTTTTCGCCGCCCCAGACCATTATTGCTGCTACAAGAAAAAACCTGGCTCCACGCCCGATAAGGGAAGCAAGAACAAAAGGCAGAAACACCATCGATATCACACCAGCCGAGATGGTAAACAGCTTGTATGGGATTGGCGAAAACCCGGCGATAAAAATGGCCAAGAAACCCCATTCACTGAACCAGGCCTGAGCTACTTCAAACTTTCCCCAATATCCCAGTTCATGTAACCAGGGCTCAATCAACTCAAATGCAAACATACCAATCAGGTAACCCGCAATCCCTCCTATCACAGAAGCCACCGTGGTGAGTGTGGCATAAAACCAGGCACGCTTCGGCTCAGCCAGGGCCATCGGCGCAAGCATGACATCCGGGGGTATCGGGAAAAAGGAACTTTCAGCAAAGCTAAGCCCTGCAAGATAAACAGGCGCATGCCGATGAACCGCCCAACTCATTGCCTTATCGTATAACGCAGAAAAAATCTTCGTCATGCACCGACCCCTGTCACGTCACCCCCAATCAAAGGGACAAAACTGACACGCTCAAAGTCTTCGCGCTCAAAACCAGCTGCTGTTCTGGTGATTACAGCTAATGTCTGTACGCCACGTGAACCAACCGGGATCACCAGTCGCCCTTGCGGTTTCAATTGCTCTAACAGGGCTCTGGGTATCTCAGCAGGTGCTGCGGTTACAATAATGCCATCATAGAGTGCATTCTCCTTCCACCCCCACGTACCATCACTCTGTTTACTTCGGACATTATTAAGCCTGAGCATCCGAAACCTTTTTCGGGCCTGCTGTAAAAGGGGAAGGATCCGTTCAACGGTATATACGCTGGATACCAGTTGTGACAAAATTGTCGTTTGATAACCACATCCAGTACCAATCTCCAGCACCTTTTCAGGATAATTACCTTCCAGCAACAATTCTGTCATCCTAGCAACGATATAGGGCTGGGAAATCGTCTGCCCCTCACCTATGGGCAAGGCAGTATCCTCATAGGCACGACTGGACAGGGCCTCATCCACAAAAAGATGTCGCGGGGTACTTAGCATGGCATCCAGGACGGATGTATTGGTAATGCCTTCTTCACGAAGGCGTCTGATCAGGCGATCACGGGTACGCTGTGAGGTCATACCGATTCCACGGATCATGCTTTCGGTAATCATGCTGAGTCTCCCAACCAACTACCCACCTTTTCAAGCAGAGAATATTGTGTCAAATCGACATGAATAGGGGTAACCGAAACCTTGCCTGAACGAACTGCATTAAAGTCTGTTCCATCTCCGGCATCCTGTTCCTTTCCCGGAGGACCCACCCAATAGATAGGCCTGCCACGCGGGTCCTTGCTTTTGATTACCGGCTCTGATTTATGACGATGCCCCAGCCGGGTAACCTCAATACCTTTAATATCTTCCCAGGGAATATCGGGTACATTTACATTCAAAATGGTATCACCGGGAAGCGGATGTTTACGCAGTCGCTCGATCAACTCAAGAACAACCATGGCCGCAGTTCCAAAATGATGAATTGCAGGTTCTGATTCTTGCGCCTTTGCATCCAGTATATTGGTGACCAGAGAAACTGCTATGGCGGGCAACCCCAGAAAGCGCCCTTCCATAGCCGCTGCAACAGTCCCTGAATACAGCACATCATCTCCCAGATTACCGCCAGCATTAATACCAGAAATCACCATATCAGGCTCCTGATCCAGCAAGCCGGTAAT
>DAOWEP010000035.1 GCA_030638455.1 Gammaproteobacteria bacterium | reverse complement strand
TTGCCAATATGGATTTTGAAGGGCCGTTTATGGGTGTTTATATGAATTTTTAAACCGCAAATATATCAGTAACGGAGCCCATAGTTTTTTACAAGATGAATTCTAAAAATAAAAAGCGGCCGAAGCCGCTTAAGTTTGGTGCTAATGTCTTATTGTTATTATAAATAATCTCTCAATATTCCGAATGTCTTTAAAAACCTCGGGTAAATTTATCTCGGCCTCGCAATGAAGTCAAGTTTTTGTTTTTCAGATTGGTATATTAGGAAATTAATATACAACACAGACCGGAAGTACCGAATCGTTCCAGGCAAAAAACGGGCCTCAGTAGAACACTGAAGCCCGTATCAGAAACATTCAAATTTGTCAGCTAACTAATCGTCCGGTTAAACTGACGTATCTTCACATTATCTTTTAACAATACCACGTTCCAGGAAGCTGGGACCGCTACCTTCGATAGGCTGTATTATTCCCGGCAAATCTGATTCAGGTAAATCCGCTGGATCAAGGAACTTGCTGGTTGCATCTACATGCTGTACACGTCCTACACCGAATTGAGCATCCGTAATGGCGCCGCCAATACTATCCAGGTAACGACGTACCAGATGAACCGGATGAACGTAATTATCTGGAGTCGAACGGAATATAGGATTGGATGCATAAGGGAATATAGGTGCCTTGTTATTGATTAACGGCAAACCACCTGGAGTCGGAATTGGCTCAACCAGGGTAATTGCACTAGTGTAATCTTCAGGATTAGCCAGCTCAAAATAAGCCGCGTTTGCACCACCATCGGTACGACATACACGCCCATCCGGGAAGGTATGACCATAGCATGATGCCAGAACATAGCGTTTGCTTGGATTAATAAGAGCACCGTCTATACGGGTCTCTACGATCCGTGAACCGGAAGTGCTTTTTGGAAGATTGATAACATCGATCTTCTGGGTCATATTTTCAGACAGGCCCAGATACCAGCCACCACGTTGAATGAACGGGTTTGGATCGAACACATTCTTCAAAACCCCAGCCAGACTACCTTCGATAGCACTGCCACTAAAATCTGCAGCAACCAGTCCTGGTGCGATCGGGAAATAGGAGTAGATATCACGCAATGTGACCTCACCTGGATCACGACCATCCCGAAATGATGCACCAGCCGGAACCATATCCGCAGAAAGCACAACCGTATCAAAACGGAAACCATTGGTCATGGACAACACATCAGCACTGCCCCAATTACGTCCTGGTGCAGATGACACCAAACCTTCATCTACCATGATACTGCGCACTGCATCTGCAAAGAAGTTGTTCATCACGCCTTCTATTGAATGATGGCGATGCAGCAGGGTATCAGTAGTACCCACCACGGTATCCAGAGAGTCTACCAAACGGAGGCCTTTTTCGACTTCACCGTTTGCATTTGGCATACAAGGGCTTGTAGGAGAACAATAGGCTGCTGGCAGGAAAGTATGCTTCTTGAAGTCAGGACCATCAATAAAATATTTTTCCTGGCTATCAACCAATGCCTTTATTGCCGGATCTTCTGCAACAGAATCATCAACTGGAACAGCTTCCCACTCAAAGCCCGTAACATTCCCACCACTGATCTTCAGCTTAAGGGCGCCGACATAGAGATCTTCACCCGCCTCTACAATAATAGACGCGCCCCTATTCAGACGTTTTTGTTGCAAATTAGACAGCCCCTGTTCAGGAAAAACCATATCCGAGCCTTCTTCATCGGCAAGGATGGCGCCCAACGTTAGCTCATGAGAGTGCGCAGACAGAATGACATCTACGTCATTAAATTCACGACCAATCTGGACATTTTGCGGTAACCCTAGCTCTGATTGAACAATGATGACCTCCGCACCTTCCGATTTAGCCTGATCGATAAGGCCTTGCAGCTCTTCTGTACCTTGCGTAAACGAGAAAGTACGGCTGAAGACCGGTGCCTGCTGCGGAACAATGGCGGCAGTAAGGCCGATAACCGCAATATTGACGCCATCACGAGTAAAGATTTTATAAGCGTCCAGCGGACGTTTCCCAAAGAAACCGGCTACGCGTGGATAAGGGCCGCCATTATACAAATTAGCAGCCAGAGTCGGGAAATTAGCAACCGTTACACCTGGTACGCCATCGGCACTTGTCATTGCTACCATGTTACCCGCAATAGGCGGGCATAGCGCTTTTGCAGGGAAGGTTGAAGCGCCCCACTGCGCCTGATTTTGCAACTCTGGATGCGCTTTACACACATTGGTAAAACGTGCGCGAAAAACTGCAGGACCATAACCAAATTCCCAGTTGCCCGGGGTATAGGCATCCAGACCCATCGCATTCCAGGCTGGCATCATGGTATCACCCATGGTGAACATTACTTCTGCACTGCCGTGGATACTGTCACCGACGCCTAATACAAGATTAGGTACAAGATTACCTTCATCGTCACGACGTAGTTCATTAATGACGGTAGCGACCTTGGCGAGTCCACCACCCTGGGTCACGGCGTACTCATCACCATCTGCGGTTTCAATGATGCCTGCATGAGGCACCATGTTTCCATGAAGATCGGAAACCTGAATGATCATTACCTCACTATCCGCCAATACTGGCGCAGTGGCCCCTACCAGCAAACCGAATAAGCCGACAGACAAGCCTGTCTTAATATGGGCAGATAGCTTATTTTCATCTGACCTCTTAAATAACCGTTTAAAATTAGACATTTACCTACTCCTCTCTCACTTTTTATTTTCTGGGCACATGAACCCGGGATACAACTACATAATGGTAGACGGAGCTAATCC
>DAOWEP010000028.1 GCA_030638455.1 Gammaproteobacteria bacterium | reverse complement strand
TTCTTCCATAGCATCAATTCTCTAAATAAAGTTGTTACCCGTTAAACATCTTGTATATCGACAAAATGTCCTGCAATAGCTGCTGCTGCCGCCATCGCCGGGCTCACCAGATGTGTACGTCCTCCCTGCCCCTGTCTTCCTTCAAAATTTCGGTTGGAGGTAGAAGCACATCGCTCACCTGGCTCCAGCCTGTCTGCATTCATGGCCAGACACATTGAGCAACCCGGTTCTCGCCATTCAAAACCTGCATTGATAAAAATCCTGTCCAGCCCTTCTTCTTCAGCCTGTTTTTTCACCAGACCGGAACCCGGCACTACCATGGCCAGCTTGATATTATCTGCAATCTGCTTTCCTTCCACTACTACTGCTGCTTCTCTCAGGTCTTCAATTCGAGAATTGGTACAGGAACCTATAAATACCTTGTCAGGCTTAATGTCTATGATCGACATATTTACCTCTAGTCCCATATATTTAAGCGCCCGTTTCATGCCTTCACGTTTTACCGGGTCTGTCTCAGTTTCCGGATCAGGGACTTTGTCATCTACTGAGACCACCATTTCCGGTGATGTCCCCCAGGTAACCTGCGACTTAATATCTGCTGCATTCATATGAACAACCTGATCAAATTCGGCATCTGGATCAGAGTGCAGGTCTTGCCATGCCTCTACAGCACGATCCCATTGCTCACCTTCAGGTGCATAAGGGCGACCACGCAAATATTCGATCGTCACCTCATCTACCGCTACCATTCCGGCACGAGCACCTGCCTCAATGGTCATGTTGCACAGGGTCATACGACCCTCCATAGACAGGTCACGAATCGCCTCACCGGTAAACTCGATTGAATAACCGGTACCACCCGCCGTTCCTATCTTGCCAATAATGGCCAGAGCGATATCCTTACCGGTAATACCCGACCCTACCTTTCCGTCCACAATCACCAACATGGATTTCGATTTTTTCTGGATCAGGCACTGGGTAGCCATTACATGCTCGACTTCCGAGGTACCAATACCAAAAGCCAGGGCACCAAAGGCTCCATGTGTAGATGTATGGGAGTCACCACAAACCACCGTCATGCCCGGTAACGTAGCACCTTCCTCCGGTCCGATTACATGGACAATGCCCTGGCGAATATCATTCATATCAAATTCAGTGATACCGAAATCTTTACAGTTCTGATCCAGCGTCTCTACTTGCAAACGAGCAACCGGATCTGTTATTCCCTGTATACGGTTGGTCGTCGGAACATTATGGTCAGGCGTAGCCAGCACACTGTCGGAACGCCAAAGCGAACGGCCTGACATCCGCAAACCCTCAAAGGCCTGAGGTGATGTCACTTCATGGACGAGATGACGGTCGATATAGATCAGGGATGTGCCGTTTTCATCCGCACGCACAACATGCGCATCCCAAAGCTTGTCATAAAGTGTTCTGGATTCCATTTTATTACTCCTAATTAGTGCTCCTGCCCAAACAAGTAAATAAGTATGTAGAAATACTACGGCTGAAATTAATATTACTCAAATTCATATTTTTCATATAAACTATTCCTAATAGTTATTAATAAAAGGTAGATAAAGGTAAATTAAGGTGCTTTAGAGAAAATCTGGTTAATTATTAACCGCTTGTTGATCAAAATCTAACCAATAATTACGCTTTTACTGAAAACGATGGATATAAACGGCCTCAAGGCATTTACAGTAGTGGCAGAACATGGCTCCTTTTCACGAGCTGCGGAGCACCTGTTTCTGACCCAACCTGCTGTTAGCAAGCGTATTTCAGCACTCGAGTCTGAACTGGATACCCGCTTATTCGACCGGATTGGCCATCGCATTACACTGACAGAGGCAGGGCAAATACTGCTAACCAGAGCACAGCGCATTCTTTCAGAGGTGGAAGACAGCCGCAAAATAGTTGCCAATCTATCGGGAAAGATATCCGGCAACCTGCCCATTGGCACCAGTCATCATATTGGCCTGCACCGATTACCGCCTGTATTGCGCATGTATGCAAGGCAGTACCCGCAAGTCCAGCTGGATATAGACTTCAAGGATTCTGAACAAGTGTGCTCTGATGTAGAACAGGGTACACGAGAGGTAGGCATTGTTACCTTACCAGTAAACCCTTCTCCTGCATTAAAAACAACCCGTATCTGGAACGATCCCCTGGCCATAGTAGTCAGCAAGGAACATCCCCTGTTCTGGAAGAAAATACATGACCCCGCACGACTGGCCGAGCATAATGCAATCCTCCCACCCACGGGAACTTTTACAAGAGAAATATTGCAACAGGTTTTTGACCCGCTTGGCATTCAGTTAAAGGTTGGTCTATCAACTCATTATCTGGAAACCATTAAAATGATGGTTTCTATTGGTTTGGGCTGGAGTGTGTTGCCCATCAGTATGATTGACCGTGACATGCATATATTAAAGGTTAAAGGAATAAACCTTAACAGAACACTTGGGAGTGTCCAGCATATGGATCGAACGCTGTCCAATGCTGCCAGGGCATTCCTCAAGACATTGCAACAATATGCAGATGAAGACTAAAGACTATAAAACAAGAGGTTTGTTAAACATTAAAAATAGAATGAATATTATTACTCCTCAGTTACCACGACTCGCCATCATGGAGTTAAATTTTAACGGGACATGAAATCCCACCTATCAGAGACTTGCTGGGAAACCGCCCTTATCACCTTCACTCTGGGTCTCCTGGTCAAATCGTATTCAGGGTTTGTATTCGCTGATTCAATCGTTTTAAATGACAAGCAGATTAACGAACTTATCAGTATATATGGATCATCTGCTGGAAATCGGTTAAAGAACTGGCGCGCACTGATCCAGCAAAATACAAATAGAACAATTAATAAAAAACTGGAAGTGGTAAACCGTTT
>DAOWEP010000141.1 GCA_030638455.1 Gammaproteobacteria bacterium | reverse complement strand
TTACGCCGGGTACAGGAGGTGCATCACACTGGAGTTTTTTAACTTGATTTTCAGGTACCCGGGTATACACAAATAGACCACCCCACACTAATAATGCCAGCAATGTGGTTATAAATACTGTAGACAACAGAACACTTTTACCCTGTCCCTTTTTGCCTTCAATGGCTTCGCGTGCTTCGCGTCTGGCAATCACCTCCTCCATTTCTGGGCTACGTCGCTCATCAGGATTACGGCGCCCAAGATAAGGCTTCGAATCACCTAACTCGCGCTCAAGACCTCGATCATCTTCATGTATTTGTGCCAATTGCAGCCGCATACGGTCTTCATCAGTTTTTACGCCCCGCATTTCTTCCGGGATCACCTCCGGAACATCTTTTATTGGTCGCCAATATTCCTTATCAGGACTCACCTCATCATTGCTATGCAAACGACCCAGTAATACGAACCGGCGCACCATGCCTATCGGAAAAGGCCCGCTGACCTCTCCCGCGTGCCGTGTGTACCAGACATGGTATTGGTAGTCGCGCTCAGCCATTATATCCGGACACCCGTGTATTCTTAACCAAAATATACATTTAATATCAAACTGTTGTATTCGCTAATGAAGTTTTCTTATCTTGAAAAGATAACACAATACCCATTGAAAACCAGTATTTGAGCTATTATTTAATGACAAGCTCCACTTATTAGCCAATTATAGTCAAACATGGAAATCAATCCGCTTTTACAAGCTATTGCAAAGGTCACCCTGGCGACCAGCACAACGATACCGCCAGAAATAAGAAACTGGCAGACCGGGCAATTACTGGAGGCAATAGCAACCTCTCAAACCCTGAATGGGCAAGTCAAATTACAGGTCGAGTCTACCCAGTTTGAAGCCAGAGTACAGTTTCCCGTGGAAGCTGGTCAGAAACTCGTGTTAGAGGTAATCAAACAGGCTGATCCACCAATACTCCAGCTTGCACAAACGGATACCAACAAGAATACGATTGTAAATGCCGCGCTACGTGCAGTATTACCAAAACAGGTACTGGGGATTTCTCCGTTACTGTCGAACATCTCTTTTCTTTCTAGTCAACCTGCTCAACAATACTCCTCATTGCCTCCTGAGGTTTTGGTTCTTGCCAGGACATTTTTTAACCTTTTACCTGACGCCAGAAATGTAAGCACACCTGATGGCTTACGGCAGGCAATCAATAATTCAGGCATCTTTCTGGAAAACAAGTTGACCGCTAAACATTCCGGTTCAAATGACAAAGGTATTCAACAGGATTTGAAAGCTGGTCTTTTAAAATTACAGCAAGCTATAGAGACACTCAGCCACAATCAGACGCCCTCAAAAATTAGCCCCACGCAGACCAGTAATCCGAAGAGTGCTATACCAGTTACTGACAGACTCGTTCCAAACATGCCAGATAACAGCAAATCTCCTACTAACAAATCAGTTATTAACTACGCTAAAACAGGCAACCTGATTACAAACAGGCCTTTTATCAACGCGTCCGTTACCAATAACCGGGGAGAACTGTCTGCTTCCGACAAGATTAACATTTCAAACCATCTTGTTAATAAACTGGTTTCTGGTAATACACTCGCCGGAAAACCAGGCGCCCTTAACCCTGTCACTGGTAAGTCAGTCTCTGATAGACTGCCTGAAAACAGGTTCCAACTAAATACATCTGTTATTAATAAAACTTCTTTCGCTCGAACTGATTCATACAAGGCCTTTTCCTTCACACCCGTCATTAGCAATAAATTCTCTAACATACTGCTTGCCAACAGGCTTCTACTTAATAAATCAGTTATTGAACACCTGATATCCAGGAACCAACGAGACGGGAAAATACTTGAACAAACTATTACAAATACAGGAAAAAAGACCTCAGCAGACAAACAACAGGCATCACAATCACCCGATACCAGAACAAATATCCAGAAAGCACTGGAAATTGCCAGAAACATTTCGGACCAGGTTCGTGATACCGCAAAAACAATTCGCAATACACTGGGAACACCACAACGAACCGCACCAGGTAATGTGCCTGCCGCTGGAACCAGCAATATACCCGGAATATCGGCTTTCTTTAACACCCAGGGCACCGCCAGAAACTCACAACCAGGCCACGAGGAATTACTAAAGGCCCTGTCAAGCGCAGAAGACCTGAACTATTTGCAGGCCAAAAAAGGTATTCCTGTCGCCCAGTCACGCGCCCAGGCAACAGTCAACCAGATGTCTTCAATAGACCACTTAATCACAACCTTGCTTAGGGATGTTGAGTCATCATTGGCTCGCGTTCAATTCCATCAATTAAGTACACAGCAGCCCCAGGACACGGACACAAAACAAGCCTGGGCAATGGAGATCCCTGTTAGAAAAGAGGATGGTGCGGATATTTTCCACCTGCATATAGAGAGAGATGACCAACAACATACTGACACCGAACCAGAGAATAGATTCGCATGGACTATTCGCCTATCTTTTACACTGGAAGGGCTCGGGCCTGTTCATGCACGAATCTCTTTGTCTGGAGACAAGATATCCACAATTTTCTGGCTTGAAGAGAAACACACAACGGCCCTGTTCCAGAAACACATGGATGAATTACAGGAAAACCTGACACGAGCAGGCATTAATATTGAAAAACTGAATTGCCTGAACGGAAGTCCGCCAGAGTCAGAAAAATATCTTTTCTCTCAACAACTATTACATGAAAAAGCATGACCGAAGAAACCGACAAGCCTGATATTGCGGTTGCACTCCAGTATGACGGCAAGAATGCACCCCGCGTAACTGCCAAGGGTGAAGATGATATTGCAGAGAGAATCCGTGCAATTGCTGAAGAACATGATATACCATTACATGAAGACACTGTGCTGGCACAGATATTGTCACAAATCGAACTTGGAGAAGAAATCCCGCGCGCCCTGTATGTTACGGTCGCCGAGATAATAGCATTTTCATATATATTGGCAGGAAGGGTTTGTGCAATACCCGAATACCAGAGTAAAAAGGATCAAAGCGGAAAAGACACTCAACCATCAAATAACGCAAAATTGTCTTCTCCTGATGATCTTTCCTGAATTCCTTATACACGAGATCAATATAGGATTGACCTGGAAATCTACATATAAAAGATATCCCAAACAAACCTTAATGAATGATATTCAGCCGGGCAAAAAGGCCCTGGAAGTTTAGTAGTTAAGGAGTATGCACTTATGTTCGGTCGTCACCGAGCATAAGAACAATCTCTCCCCCTTACTTTATATTTATTATTAGTGATAAAGCGGTGAGATTACATGCCTGCCATCATCGCCAATCTGTCGCTTTTCCTGACTTCAGCCAGTACATCTTGTGAACTAACGGCATCAAGATCGTATGCCACTAGAACAGCATGTGGGCGATCCGGCTTATTGAAGTGAACAGAAAGCACGCCCTCATGCGACCGAAGATCATCTTCAATCTGATCCTTATCATCACGATAAGCTTTTGGATGAAGATGAACGATAACATCTGAAATACATATATCTTTACTCATATTGCCTCCTATGCTGGCTTTACCAGCAAAAGTTAAGTGCATCTAGACTGCCGCACATTTTGATAGAATCCAGGTTGTAATTATTATCCCTGAATCCTGTACTACAGCTATACTTAACCTGCTTTATCCAGACGATGCATCATTACGATCAATTCAGCTTCGCTCCTGCTGAACTCACAAACAGTCATTAACTCATCAACACTGGCACCGTTTTGTGCCATACGAATTGCCTGTTCATAAGGACGCCCGTCAGATTTATTGACCTCAATCTGGTTCTGGCGCTCCTGCACCCTGCGTGATCCACTTTCAAGACTATGTAATTTTTTCCCAAGACCAGCCGCACCGGCAGTAAGCGCACGAATATCATTTTGCAGGCCTACCAACCTGGACTCAACAGTGTCTGAATTTCTAAAATGTTTTCGTAACTGCATGACCGAAACTAATGCATAAATAGATGCAAAAACACTTGCCATTAGTACAATCAACAATACAATTACCAAATTATCCAGATTCATCTCACTACCCTCAGTCAAAACCTTTATTTCTGCTTGCTAATTATCTTGCAAACCAACTATCTACCAACATTATCTTCCTGTTCATACTGCACGTAACAACCATCTTTCATAAATACATGCTTCATACACATTCGTTTCATACATACTCATCCAGATGCCCATCACCAGCGTTCCCTTTATTTTTATCATTTTCTTTCTCGCGTTTTTTCTCTTCGCTATTCCCCTCTTCCGTCTGACGTCTTCGCCTGACAGTTTTTTCATCTGGCCGTGTTGGCCAAATCGGTTTCAACGAATTTATATCCGGCACATCTGCCATATCGTTACTGGATGTCACCTACATTGCTGATAGCTCCATCCATTCCTCAGTCGATAATAATTTGTTAATGTCCACCAAAATAAGCAGGTTATCATTGTACGAGGCCACGCCATCTATATATTTTGAGCTTTCCTCATTCCCTACATTTGGCGATGACTCTATTTCAGAACGTTTCAGGTCGACTACCTCTGCCACTGCATCCACCAGGATCCCTACTACATTTCCATCTGCCTCGACAATCACAATCCGTGTTGAATCATCAATTTCACCTGATTGCAGCCCAAATCGCTTGCGTGTTTCGATCACGGTGACAACATTTCCACGCAAATTAATAATCCCCATTACGTAATCTGGTGCACCTGGTACAGGGGCTATTTCAGTAACCCTGAGAACTTCCTGTACCTGCATTACGTTTATGCCATAGACCTCGTTATCCAGACGAAACGTAACCCATTGTATTATTTCATCTTCTTTATTATCTACTACCTGGCTCATTGTCTTTTTCCTCTATTTAATTTCTCATGGAAAATATCTACCAATTTCTGCATATAAATCTTAGCGTATCAACAACTGCAACATTCATAAAAATTATGGTCGATTTTTTGACTCTCTACCAGGTAATAACCCTGTTATTGCATATTTCATGCCATTTCCAGAAAATCAACCGTAGTATAAATAGTGAATTGAAAGGAGAAACACCTCAATTCATGATAGTGGATTATGAAGCAGGACGACCATTGGGATGCCGTTGCTGATAATCCGGGACTACCCTGAAGATCCTCAGCAAAGCGTATGCGTAAGTGATTATACGCTGATCTACCACGTCTCTTCCCGATATGTATCTAAGGAACCTGGTGTTCTTGACCTTCTGTTAGCAGGCGGGTAAATGCGTCTACCTCCAGCAAGGCACACAAATGCTGTAGAACCGTTCCTGATAGCCATTTTAGCTTGCCCTTCGACGTTCTCCAGCGCACTTCTTCCTTATCCAAAGTAATGACTTCACCAATACCATCGCAGGCCAAACCCCAGTTACAGTTATCCACCAGTATCACATTTTTCAGCCTCTGCTCCGGCGGCAACAAGATACCCTCTTGCTGCTTCTCAGGGAGCACAACCTGTGCGGTGTCCACCACCTTAACGTTCCTTCCCTGATGACGCATAACTCCGAGAAATGATCTGGAGTAGCCAGGTATAGAGGTAACCTTTCCATCCCAGGAGACGACACCATTCAGCTTCACCAATGGTACTGCCAATGATATTCCTGCAACCTTAAACAATAGACACTTGAACCTTTCCTGCGCCCAGTCCGGAACACCATTTTCATCCCATGGTTGAGTTTTATGTTTACTCTCTACATGAACTTCTGCACTAGCTTCAATCTTTGCTTCCGTCTCTACCTTTGCTTCTGCCTCAACAACAGAAGCAGGCGCGTCAATCTGCAGAAACTCCCGCAATACCGGCATATCCATGACATGCTGAGGGCCTTGCTGTAGCTCCTGCCTGGATTCCTGTTTTGGTTCTGGCTTTGGCACTGGCTTTGACACTGGATTCGAAACAGAATAAAGATCCGGCCGTTGCCTTGTTAGCATCTGCACGTCCTGTTCCTGAACTTGCTTTTCCTTCTTACGGACTAGCCCATGTTTACTACTTGAACCAGCGTTATTCTTTAAATCAGAGTTATCCCTGTGGTCAGGTTCACTAGCTGGAACAGACCGGGATTCTTTCGTATCCGGAATTTCCTGTAATAGATCATCCAGATATGAATGAAGAGCCAGTTTATGATCCAGCAAATTTTTCTGTTTTTTATTGCCGCTTGAAGTCATAGCGTCATCCTGTGTTCTGATTCATGCGCACCTTCCAACAAGTACTCCAGCAACTCACGGTATGCCTGCGCACCTCTCGAACTCGGTTGATAATGACTCAGAGGTTTTCCGTTAGCACTTGCCTCACGAAAACGTGTATCAATAGGTATAAGTGACTCCCAGAGGTTCTCACCAAACTTGTCATTCAATAACTGCAGGCTATCAATAGATGCACGAGTACGACGGTCAAACATGGTAGGTAAAATAGTAAAGGGTATATGGAGTTTTTTTGCACGCTCTATCATTTGCAAGGTATGCAGCATACGCTCCATGCCTTTAATGGCCAAAAACTCTGTTTGCACGGGAATAATTAAGTGATCACATGCCGCCAGCGCATTAACCATTAACACCCCCATCATTGGAGGACAATCAAGCAACACATAGTCAAAATCATCTGCAATTGTTTTGACGGCATTGGAAACTGCCAGCCCCATGCCACTTTTGGTTCCCAACTGACGATCAAGTGTTGCCAGTGCAACTGACGCAGGTAGCACATGCAAATGGTCCACGCCTGTCTCTCGGAGTAGTGATCGAACACTTGCTTCCGTTACACTTTCACTCTGAAACAAATCATAACTACTGGACTGGATAGTTTCCGGATCATACCCAAAATATGCCGTTAGAGAACCGTGCGGATCCAGGTCGACCAATAATGTATTCTCTCCCCTTGAGGCACAGGTCCCACCCAGCGTGACCGCCGTCGTGGTCTTGCCTACACCTCCTTTTTGATTAGCTACTGTCCAGACTTTCATGGCTGATCCCCGGAAGATTGGGTGTTCTTGTTAGTAACACCCGAGCTATTAGCGTCTGACGAGTCAGGAGACCCAACATCCCCAAATGGCAACCGGATTGGCGGTGCTATAAACCTGGGCTGTTGTCCTTCCGATATAGAACCCTGTTCTGACTGACGCTTTGCCGGCTTACTTTTATTTATATTAACATTTTTTCCACTTCCCTGCTGGGACTCAGATATCGACTGAGGGGCTGGAACCGCCTGCGGCGT
>DAOWEP010000152.1 GCA_030638455.1 Gammaproteobacteria bacterium | reverse complement strand
AGTGTAGAACAGAAAACAGGCTTATTTAATTTTCTCTTTCAGGAATTCAATAACACTATCTATAGGGATATGGGTATTATCCTTGTCTCGTCTACCCTTGTATTCTGCCTTACCTTCATCAAGTCCGCGGTCACCGAGCACGATGCGGTGCGGTATGCCGACCAGTTCCATATCCGCAAACATTACCCCCGGGCGTACCTTGCGGTCTTCAAACAACACGTCAAAACCTTCATCTACCAATTGTGTATAGAGCTTTTCGGTGGCATCCCTTAGCCTTTCAGATTTATGCATATTCATGGGAAGCAGAGCGACCTGGAATGGAGCGATTGCATCCGGCCAGATGATGCCCTTGTCGTCGTGATTTTGTTCAATGGCAGAAGCGACTACACGTGAAACACCTATGCCATAACAGCCCATCGGCATGACGACGGATTTCCCAGCTTCATCCTGTACATTGGCATTCATGGCCTCGCTGTATTTTCTGCCGAGCTGGAAGATGTGCCCGACCTCAATACCCCTGGCGATGGATAACACGCCCTTGCCGTCCGGGCTTGGGTCACCCTCAACCACCTTGCGCAGGTCTGCCGTTTTCGGTTTTTCCAGATCACGTACCCAGTTAACGCCAGTGAGGTGTTTGCCATCTTCATTTGCACCACAGACAAAGTCACTCAGGTATGCAGCACTATGGTCTACGATAACGGATATCTTTAAGCCGACTGGGCCAATGGAGCCTGCTTTGCAGCCAGCCACGTTTTTAATTTGATCATCGGTTGCAAATGTGATGGGAGCCAAAACACCTTCCAGTTTTTCGGCCTTGATTTCATTGAGCTCGTGGTCACCACGCAACACCAGTGCGACCACGCTGTCCTTTTCACCCTGCACCAGCAGGGTCTTGATGCAGTGTTCAGGTGTTGTCTTCAGAAACCGGCTGACTTCCTCGATCGAATGCTGGTTGGGCGTATCGACCTTTTGCATAGTCTCACCAGCGGCGGGGCGTTCACCAGCAGGCGGCATGGCCGGGGCCAGTTCTACATTGGCGGCATAGTTACTTTCGCTGGCAAAGGCGATGGCATCTTCACCCGAGTCTGCGAGCACATGGAATTCATGCGATGCATTACCACCAATACTGCCCGTGTCTGCCTGCACCGGACGGAACTTCAGATCCAACCGGGTAAATATTTTGGTATAGGCCTCAAACATCTGGTCATAGGTTTCCTGAAGTGATGCTTCATCCATGTGGAATGAATACGCATCCTTCATAAGGAATTCGCGTGCGCGCATGATGCCGAAGCGTGGGCGTATTTCATCGCGGAACTTGGTTTGAATCTGGTAATAGGTAATCGGAAGTTGTTTGTAACTGCTGACCTCGCGACGCACCAGGTCTGTAATGACTTCTTCATGTGTAGGACCAAAACAGAATTCACGCTGGTGTCGGTCGGTAATGCGCAACAGTTCCGGCCCATACTGGTCCCAGCGCCCTGATTCTTCCCATAACTCTGATGGCTGTACAGCAGGCATTAATACTTCCAGTGCACCGGCGCGGTTCATTTCCTCGCGGACAATCGCCTCAACCTTGCGTAACACACGCAAACCGAGCGGCAGCCAGGTATACACGCCAGCCGCGAGCTTACGGATCATGCCACTACGTAGCATGAGCTGGTGGCTGATTACTTCTGCATCCGCAGGGGTCTCTTTTAAAGTAGAGAGTGGAAAACGGGATACTCGCATGATGTTATTTTTCCTCTTGCTCTTTTGCAGGCGTTAGTGCGGGCAATACATTTGTGTCACGCAGGTATTCCTGCTCCTGATATTTAACGCCCGGAGGCGGGGGATTGTCGGTTACGTGCCAGCTTCCATCCTCGTCCTGCCATTTATATACTTTGGTGACACTTTCTGTACCCGTGGTTTGCCGTAACCATGATAGTAGTTCAGGGTTCAACCATACCGCTACGCCAAGGCCGATGATCAGAAACAGGAGAATGAAGATAATTTTTTTCATTTTTATTTTTGTGCTACAGAGTCAGATAGCTATCAGTTAGTTAATAGCCGGGTATTATCCGTAAATCTGAATATTTATTCCATTAATCAATAATCAATGGTTATCACCTTAATAGAGCATCAGGAAAGGGGATGTTTATGAGGGAGTGGCTTTCTTCCAGGTTTTCCTAGAATGTGCCGCCATTCCAGCCCCACATTCGTACTCTATCAAGGTCATATTATGGGGTTCAGTTGATCTGTCAACGTGCATGGCAAGGCGCGCCTCGCAGCGAATGGCCCAGTCCTTTGCAAGAGTCGCAACGCAGTCATGGGCGTTGACAGACCAACCCTCTGGGCACTCCTGTGGTGTCCCGCAACGGCGTTGCATTGCTTGACAAGGACTGGGCCATTGCCGGCGCACTGCGTCTTGCCGCGAAACACCTCAGGAGTGCTGAATTCCATAATATGACCTTGATAGAGTACTAGTGCATCTGCAAACTCAATATATATTCTGTCTTTGGGAATACTCAGTTCCTGCTCCATCAGTGTACACAGGGCATTTGATAGGTTTGAGGTTGTTGAGTTGTTTGGCAGGCCAATACTTTTGAGTTCCAGATAAGCAAGAGGCGCATTTGATCCTGCAAATAGCATGGGAGATTCTTTTTGCAGCTGCACCATGACGTAGCTTTCCGGCTTGCCCAGCTCTTTAGCTACCAATTTAGAAGCCTTTGCCAAAAGCGCTTCGTCTGTAGATGGGTCAACCGCATGATTTGTCTGTATTTTCAGAAAGGGCATTAGTATGCCTCCTAATTGCAGTATTTCTTGATTTTTTCTTGCAGTTCCTTGATCTTCTTCTGACGCATCTCTTTAGTCATTGAAGTATATGTATCTCCATCCTTGATCTGCATTCTTCTCTCCAGCTTCAGGGTCTTGATTTGCTCTCTTGCCTTTGTGCATTCCAATGCCAGTTTCTTCTTTTCTTTTTTTTCTTTTTTTGCTTGTGCCTTGCTGTCCAGGCGTTCCTGATGACGTTTGTTGAATTCTTCCCGTTTTTTAGCCCCTTCTTGCAGTGTGTCTTCCAGGTCGGCGGCTTCTGGTGCGTAGGTTTTTTCTATTTCCTCAACAGCCCCTTCGGGTGGGGGGTGTTGGCTGTATTGGGTAACCCCATTGCTATCTACCCATTTATACATCCTGGCGGTTGCGTGACTCGATGCCATAATGAGGGTGAGTGTTATAAGAAACGCTAAAAATATCTTTTTATTCAATAGCATAAAGTTCTATCCTTCGACCAGTAAACCGCGGGTATTGTATCTGAGAGTTCCAGTTTTATAATTATGATTCAATGGCGTGGAATAACAAGCTGAAATGGTGCCTAAAAACCAGGGATGTGAAACCATAACAGGTTGTTGAAAAGGACCTGAAGATACTGTGATTATTGGACTTTTCAGTTGCTTGTACTTGACCTTCTGTCCCAATAACAGTAATTTCTAATATTCGCACGAATTTGGTATCTTTACGCCCGATTTCGGGCGTTTTTCATTGAAATTCTTAAATTTGGGCAGAAAATGATCAGCCCAAAAATGGGTAAACATTGATCAAAATATCATCATGGGAGCAGTGAAGTGGAGTTGACCGGGGCCGAAATCTTTACCCGTTGTCTGAAAGATGAAGGTGTCGAGTATCTGTTTGGATACCCGGGTGGTGCGGTATTACATATTTATGATGCCCTCTATCAACAGAAAGATGTAAAACATATTCTTGTTCGCCATGAACAGGCAGCTACTCATGCAGCCGATGGTTATGCGCGTTCCACCGGTAAGCCTGGTGTAGTACTGGTAACGTCTGGACCGGGTGCTACCAATGCAGTAACCGGTATCGCAACTGCTTACATGGATTCCATCCCGATGGTCGTTTTTACCGGCCAGGTGCCCACCAGCCTGATTGGTAATGACGCATTTCAGGAAGTTGATTCTGTAGGTATCACCCGCCCGTGTGTTAAGCATAATTTTCTGGTCAAGGATGTAAATGATCTTGCAGTAACTATCAAGAAGGCATTCTATATTGCTACGACAGGTCGTCCCGGCCCCGTCGTAGTCGATATTCCAAAAGATATTACGGCACAAAAGGCAAAATATGCATACCCGAAAAAGGTCACTATGCGTTCCTATAACCCGGTTATTAAAGGACATCCGGGACAGGTCAAGCGTGCACTGAAGATGATTTTGGGAGCAAAGCGCCCGATTATGTATACCGGGGGTGGCGTAATACTGGACAATGCATCCAAATCTTTGACTGATCTGGTTAAAATGATTGGATGTCCGGTAACCAATACCTTGATGGGGCTGGGTGCCTATCCGGCAACAGACAAGCAGTTTGTGGGTATGCTGGGTATGCATGGAACCTATGAAGCCAATATGTCTATGCATCATTGTGACGTGCTCATCGCCATTGGCGCACGTTTTGATGACCGCGTGACAGGAAATATAGAAAAATTTTGCCCCTCGGCAAAGATCATTCATATAGATATTGACCCTGCTTCCATTTCAAAAAATGTAAAAGTGGATATCCCGATTGTGGGTGGCGTTAGTAATGTGCTCAAGGAAATGCTTAAGCAGTTAAAGGAGACCGGGGAAAAACCAGGCAAGAAGTCACAGAGTGACTGGTGGAAACAGATAGAAGAATGGCGCGCTATGGATTGTATGAAGTACGACCGTGATAGCGTAAAGATTAAACCGCAAAATGTTGTTGAAACTCTGTACAAGGTGACTAAAGGTGATGCCTTTGTGACCTCTGATGTAGGGCAGCATCAGATGTGGGCAGCACAGTATTATAAATTCGATAAGCCTCGTCGCTGGATTAATTCAGGCGGTTTGGGAACCATGGGCTTTGGTATGCCTGCCGCTATGGGTGTACAGTTTGCACATCCGGACAAGACCGTAGCTTGTATAACCGGGGAAGGCAGTATCCAGATGAATATACAGGAGCTATCTACCTTGAAGCAGTATGGTCTGCCAATCAAGATCATTAATTTGAATAATGGAGTTTTGGGTATGGTGCGCCAGTGGCAGGAATTCTTCTATGAGGGACGCTATGCCATGTCCTATATGGAATCTCTACCGGACTTTGTTAAGTTGGCAGAGAGTTATGGTCATGTTGGGTTCCATATCGACAAGCCCGAAGATGTTGAAGGTGCATTAAAGGAAGCCATGAAGATCAAGGATCGTGCAGTTTTTCTGAATTTTATTACCGATGCAGAAGAAAATGTTTACCCGATGATTCCGGCAGGTGCTGGTCTGAATGAAATGATTTTAATTTAATAAAAACTCTCTTATTAAGATGCGACATATAATTTCAATTTTAATGGAAAACGAAGCAGGAGCCCTTTCGCGGGTAGCAGGCCTTTTTTCCGCGCGCGGCTACAATATCGAATCGTTGGCGGTAGCACCTACTGATGATCCTTCACTGTCTCGCATGACACTGGTTACCAGTGGAACGGATGAAATTATTGAACAAATTACCAAGCAGCTGAATAAGTTGGTGGATGTGGTCAAGTTGTTTGATATGACAGAAGGTGAGCATATTGAGCGCGAGATGATGCTGGTCAAGGTGAACACCCAGAGCAAGAATGACCGTGAAGAGGTCAAGCGGTTAGCGGATATTTTCCGCGGTAGAATTATTGATGTCACCAAGGATACCTATACAATTGAATTGACAGAGTCATGTGAAAGGCTGAATGCCTTTCTGGAAAGTCTGGGCAATGTCAGTATCCTGGAGGTTGTCCGCTCCGGAGTGATAGGGATTATTCAGGGCGACAAGGCCTTAACCGTCTAGTTAATCTTTTGGGCTTATCAAATTTAAACTAATCAACAGAAACTATTTTCGAACTAATTAACAGGAACATTGGAAATGAATATTTATTACGATAAAGATGCAGATCTGTCCATCATCAAGGGCATGAAGGTAGCAATTATAGGATATGGCTCTCAGGGACATGCGCATGCAAATAATCTGAAAGACTCAGGCGTGGATGTGGTGGTTGGTCTGCGCGCCAGTTCGGCATCCGTAAAAAAGGCAGAAGGCTCGGGTTTAACTGTAAAAAATGTAGCCGATGCGGTAGCCGGTGCGGACGTGGTGATGGTGCTGACACCTGATGAATTCCAGTCGCAGCTCTATAATGAAGAGCTAGAGCCTAACCTGAAGAAGGGTGCAGTGTTAGCATTCGCGCATGGTTTTAGTATTCATTACAATCAGGTTGTTCCACGTGCAGACCTGGATGTGATCATGATTGCGCCCAAGGCACCTGGTCATACCGTTCGAAATGAGTTTGTGAAAGGTGGCGGGATACCGGATTTGATCGCTATTTACCAGGATGCCTCTGGCAAGGCCAAGGATATTTCATTGTCCTATGCCTCTGCGATTGGTGGTGGCCGTACAGGTATTATTGAGACTACCTTCAAGGATGAGACTGAGACCGATTTATTTGGTGAACAGGCGGTGTTATGTGGTGGTGCAGTAGAGTTGGTGAAGGCGGGTTTTGAAACGTTAACGGAAGCCGGGTACGCGCCGGAGATGGCTTATTTTGAGTGCCTGCATGAGTTGAAATTAATTGTTGACCTGATGTATGAGGGCGGTATCGCTAACATGAACTACTCAATTTCCAACAATGCCGAGTATGGCGAATACGTTACCGGCCCCAAGATAATCAATGAAGAAAGTCGCTGGGCCATGAAGGAAGCCCTGCATAATATCCAGACAGGTGTGTACGCGAAAAAATTCATCCTTGAAGGTCAAACGAATTACCCTGAGATGACGGCAATGCGCCGACTAAATGCCGCCCATGGGATAGAGCAGGTGGGTAGCAAATTGCGCGGGATGATGCCGTGGATTCAGAAAATTGTCGATAAAGACAAGAATTGATCTCAGTCTGATTGCAGAAAAAGTAAACGATTAGTTTAGTAAAAGGTTGTGTAAGATAAGTTTGTAGGCGGGAGCTACGTACAATATGCGTAACTCCCGTTTCTTTTCCCGTATATAAATTAACAACAAATATTATTGTTTACAGGTAAGAAGCAAGTATGGCTGTTGCCACTTCCCCATTGATTGCCAGGTCAGGCTGGATTTTCATCGCATTTGCGGTATTGGTAGCCTGGGGTGTTCACCATTATGTGGGCGAGATTGTTGCCGTGCCTTTTTGGTCGTTGGCAGTCCTGCTGGGTTTTCTGTTTCGTGATCCTGAGAGAGAGGTTACCTCTCAGCCGCTTGCCGTTGTTAGTCCTGTCGATGGACGTATAGTTGCCATAGAAAAAGCACACGACACCTTCCTGAATCGGGATGCTACTAAAATTACAATCAAGATGAGTTTGTTGGGTACCTATAGGGTGCGTAGCCCGATAGAAGGCAAGGTAATGGAACGCTGGTTTTCTTCTGCCTACAGGGGGAGGGAGGGAACTGAGACAGGGAGACCTGATAGCGTAAGTGCCTGGATTCAGACGGATGAGGAGGATGATGTAGTATTGTCAATGTCTCAGTTGTCCTTTATCAATAAACCGTACTGTCATATACAATCTGGCGAGCGTATCGGACATGGTCAACGCTGCGGTTTTATCCGGTTCGGTTCGCAGGTGAATGTCTTTTTGCCTTCCAATTCCCGTGTTCTGGTACGTGAAGGAGTCAGGGTTTATAGTGGTTCGGATGTGTTGGCACTATTAATACATACGTAATCCATAAGTAAGCAATTTAAAAGGTATGCTCGCAAATATTTTACTTTCTGTGCAGGATATCAGGTGGATTAAGGAATACGCGTTTACCTGATGTCTTTTTATGACTATCCTCTAAATAGACGCACTATTTTGAATAAACATTCTGGATAAAAGATTTGGAAAACAAACCAAGAAAAGCGGTATACCTGTTACCTAACCTGTTTACTACAGCAGGGTTGTTTGCAGGGTTTTATGCCATTATTGCTGCAATGGGTGGCCGTTTTACTGTTGCTGCTATCGCAGTGATCATTGCCTTGTTGCTGGATGGTATAGATGGGCGTGTTGCCCGCATGACGAATACCCAGAGTGCATTTGGTGCACAGTATGACAGCCTGGCCGATATGGTTTCTTTCGGGCTGGCACCTGCGTTGGTAATGTATGAATGGTCCCTGGCCAGTATGGTTGACCTGGGTTGGCAGTGGGCAAGGTTTGGCTGGTTGGCCGCCTTTTTTTACACAGCAATGGCGGCCATGCGGCTGGCCCGGTTTAATGTGCAGGTTGATAAGGTTGAAAAGCGTTATTTTCTGGGGCTGGCCAGTCCTTCGGCAGCGACCCTGCTGGTTTCTTTTATCTGGGTCTGTGATGATCTAGGACTGAAAGGAACCGATAATTATCTATGGCTACCTTCATTCTTTCTGACTATTTTTGCCGGGGCATTGATGATTAGCCCTATACTGTATAACAGTTTCAAGGATGGGAAAAAGCGCGACAGAATTCCATTTATGAGTATTCTGAAGGTTGTGCTGGTTTTTGTGCTGGTTTCCATTGATCCACCAAAGGTGTTCTTTATTGTGTTCCTGCTCTATTCATTATCCGGGCCTGTACAGTTACTGGTTCGTCGGGTTCGGAAAAAGAAGCTGCTGGAAGACGTGGGGACGCAAGAAAACAGTTCGGATCAGGAGTAGCATATAAAAAAGGAAGTGTT
>DAOWEP010000069.1 GCA_030638455.1 Gammaproteobacteria bacterium | reverse complement strand
CCAGATCCGCAATGATTTCGCATGTATTCAGTGATTCAAAATTTGTAGTCATCAATTTTCTCTAAGCTTGTGAATTAGTACTCTTAATACATTTATCTGATAGAACCAGCTCACCCTTACCAACGAAATATCTATATCGTCCCCAAATTTTTCAACTTTAAGGATTTAAGAAAGTTTTTTTAATGCATTGAATTATATGGTTATTTAATCAGCCACCCCGATGCCTGCTACCTCATCAATCCTGTGATTCCAGACAATATATTTATATAGTAAATAAGCTCTATTTTTGCAAGGAATATGGAAATATTCGCCGCCAACCTGGCACTCCATCGATATCACCTTGACGGAGTACCAACTTGACAGACCCCTACCCAAACATTGATGATGTGCGCCGACTTCAGGTTCTCCGAGGATAATCAATCCGAAGAGTTAAACGGGAAGCCGGTGCGTCACCGCCCTTAATTCAGGGCATGACAATCCCGGCACAGCCCCCGCTACGGTAAACGAGCCAAACGTCAGCAAACTGCCACTGTGCACAGCATGGGAAGGCGCTGACCAGGAATTTCTCGTGAGTCCGGAGACCGGCCTGAAGCAACAAACGAGTGTTGCGGAGGGCGACGCAGGTTGAGTATCTTTTGTATATTCCAGAGATATCTTCCAGCCACTTCCTTCTGCAATTTTTTTAATCCTGGTGTGCGGGTGTGCACCTGTAGAAGGAAATTAAAATGAAAACAAAACCTGTTCTATCTCTTGCCTTTTTATTTACCATTGTTCATACACCACTCCTGGCCCAGGAAAATACTACTGATCCAGTTATTGTAACGGCAACGCGGATACAGAGTGATACAAGTCAACTGCCAGCCAATATAACCATAATTACCGCTGAAGATATTCAATCAAGCCCGGCCAGTACCCTTCCGGACATTCTGTCACTTGAGGCTGGCGTTAACAGCAGGAGCCTTTATGGTAATAATGCCGCACGCAGTACGATAGATATGCGTGGCTTTGGTGCTGCTGGCACACGAAACACCCTTATCCTGCTGGACGGTCGCAGACTAAACCCCATTGATTTATCCGAAATTGATTATACCGCCATCCCTTTAAATAATATTGAACGGATAGAAATCATTCGTGGCGGATCGGTTTTGTATGGTGATGGTGCTGCGGGTGGTGCAATTAACATAATCACCAAACAGGGGAGCAAGACGCCTCTGGTCAATCATGCAAAATTGACCCTTGGCTCCTATAACAGTCATCAACTTGAGGGCATTATTCGTCATGCAAATGGGCCTTTCTCAATCAATGTTTCTGCCAACGCGCTGGAATCCGATGGCTATCGTGAAAACAATAAGATTACCCAACAAAATCTTCAGGCAGATGCAAGATGGTCAATACCAGATGGTGAATTCTTTATAAAAGGCGGATTCGACAACCAGTATATGGGGCTACCTGGCGTTCGTACTGTTCAGGCAAGTATATCGCTGGATGAACTCGGCACTGACCGCAGAGGAACCGGTAATTCGGGCGAATTTGCCAAACAGGATGGTTATTTTGTGACTACTGGTATCAGCAAATTCATTAACAGTAATTCAGAGCTCGTGGTTGACCTTGGTTACCGGCATAAAAACCAGCAATCCTATACTTGGCAATGGGGGGATACAAACCTTGACACTCTATCTTTCACTCCCCGTTTAAAAATAGAGTTTGGCAGTAACATGCAACATACCGTTACAACAGGAATTGATATTTACAGCTCTGATTACCTCTCCTACAGGGCACAACGACAGGATGTAGCGCCAGCACATACTTACAAGGCCAAACAGACCAATATTGCCGTGTATGCACACAACCTGACAAAAGTAACCAATAAAACGAACATAACCAGTGGCGCAAGACTGCAAACTATAAAAATGGAAGCCAGTGATTACTATAATGCATCTGCACCAGCAGTATGGCCAGCATCCCAGGCACCGTCATTAAAAATATCAGATAACGAACACATGCTGGAACTGGGGATCAGACATCAATTAAATAAAACCGTCTCCCTGTTCGGAAAGCTGGAACGTAGTACTCGCCTTGGAACCCTTGACGAGATCCTGGATACAGGAAATAGCATTTTCTCACCGTTAAAGCCGCAGACTGCAACCCACTTTGATACAGGATTCAGTATCAACAGGGGTAATCATGCGCTCCAGGCAAGCGCCTACTATATGCGCCTGAGAAATGAAATCCATTATGACAGCGGAACATTCAGCAATGTAAACCTTGATCCGACAAAACGCTATGGACTGGAAGTGAGCGCAAACAGTGCATTAGGAGAAAGACTGAAAGTGACAGCCAATTATGCATATACCCGGTCAAAGTTCACTGAAGGCAACTACACAGGGAATGAAGTTCCTGTTGTCTCAAAAAATACTGCCAGCCTGGCAGCAAGCTGGGCGTTTTCATCTAATGTGAACGCAACAGCGGCTGCTAACTATATCGGTAGCAAGTATTTCGACAATGACCAGCAAAACAGCCTTTTTAAAATTCCTGCTTATACTACCGTTGACCTAAAGCTAAACAGTGTATGGAGCAAGTGGCAAATTGAAGGTGCCGTACATAATCTTCTGGATGAAAAGGCTTTTGATTAT
>DAOWEP010000066.1 GCA_030638455.1 Gammaproteobacteria bacterium | reverse complement strand
GAGTATCCATATTTGCAGCGAATGCAACCATGAAGAGCATATCTTCGGTGAAGGTGGCGGTGAGAAGATGTCGGATGAATTCGACGTGCCGTTCCTTGGCTCCTTACCACTGGATATCCGGATTCGCGAAGATACGGATAATGGTAAGCCCACCGTAGTGGCCGACCCGGACGGCAGAATCGCACAGATCTATCGTGAAATTGCACGACGAACCGCAGCGAAGCTGTCTTTGCAGAGCAAGAACTACAGTGCCAAGTTCCCACAGATTGTAATTCAGAACAATTAATTGCAAAGGAATCGGTGTAGGCCGGTTGTCAGCAGATCATCCAGCGATTAGGATTGTTTGCGGATAACCGGCTTTTTTTATTGAGATCATATAAAAACAAGGGTAGATAAATGACTATTAAAGCAGACAAATGGATCAGGCGCATGGCCGCCGAGCATGGCATGATCGAACCATTCGAACCGGGCCAGGTCAGGGAGAATGAAAACGGGCGTATTGTTTCCTATGGAACCTCCAGTTATGGCTATGACATCCGGTGTTCGGATGAGTTCAAGATATTTACCAATATCAATTCTGCGATTGTTGACCCAAAGAACTTTGATGAGAACAGTTTTGTAGATGTTCAATCCGATGTCTGTATTATCCCGCCCAATTCATTTGCGCTGGCACGTACCATTGAATATTTTCGAATCCCCCGCAATGTCTTGACGATATGCCTGGGTAAGTCAACCTATGCACGCTGCGGCATCATTGTAAATGTCACACCATTTGAACCGGAATGGGAAGGGCACGTAACCCTGGAGTTTTCCAATACCACGCCATTGCCGGCCAAGATCTACGCGAATGAAGGTGTGGCCCAGGTATTGTTCTTTGAGTCCGATGAAGTTTGTGAAACCTCTTACGCAGATCGTGCCGGGAAATATCAGGGGCAGAAGGGAGTGACCCTGCCAAAGGCCTGAGTGACTGCTTATACTACTAGTTGTCACTCGTTTGTCGGGGCTTTGACAGTTCCTGTTTCAACCTTTATCAGTTCTAGTGATATTTTTCCTCCATCACTTTCGATATGTTCAATTTTAACTGGTAATAGATGGAGGGTTGGGGCAAACCAGAAATAGGTAATACGATTCATTCCTTTATAGCGCAGTCGTTTTATCCTGATCGTTTCAAAATCGCCTGCCTTTACCTTTATTTTTTCTTTTCCCTCAACGATAAAAGCCCGTTGTTTCAGGATTGCGTCATCGACTACCGGGAAAGAAAGCTTTGTGCCTTCTATCTGTGGGTTTTTCATCAGATCCAGTGTTATGGCTAACTGGTTAGAGAATTCATCAACCGTATGCTTGCGAATATCAATGGCGGTCTTGTTATTGTTTTCTTCGTACATCGCCTTGTTTGTTGTCCAGTTGAAATCGATGTTTTTAGTCTTTTTCTTTTTTCCTGTACGTTGATAGCGGTATGTGTCCGGGCGAATCTGCCCATTGATCCATTGGCCGGTGGTTTTTTCCATGATCTGGTCATCACGGAAAATGGCAACAAGGCCTACGGTTTTTGAGTGGCTTGAGTAGGTAAAGGTCTTGTCGTCATGACTGAATTCAACAACGGTCCTGGCAATCGTAATGCCTGCCTTTTTCAGTGCATAATAGGCCTTATAATCAGGAAGAATGTTTTGTGTTTGGGTATTTTCAGGACTTGCGTAAAGACTATAGCTGTTGGCAGCTAGAATAAAAAATAGAAATGACTTAAGCGCTAATTGCATGTCCGGGATTTTTTGTTGTCTTGTAGTATGTATGGTTCCTGTAATTTGTGACCATCCAGCATTGCATTTTGTTCCTTCATGCTCAAACGTTCTTCTGCAAACCATTGGATTGCAAGCGGATATATTTTATGCTCCTGCTCGTGCACACGTGTAGCCAGTGACTTTTCATCGTCATCTGCATGTACAGGTACCTGCGCCTGGATAATGAGTGGTCCACTATCCAGGTCATTCGTTACAAAATGTACGCTGGCTCCGTGTACCTTCTCATTTTCTTCCAGTGCGCGTGCATGCGTATTCAGCCCCTGGAACTTTGGCAGCAGTGAAGGGTGAATATTCATCATCCGGCCCTGGTAATGATTGACGAAATCTTCGGTCAGTATGCGCATAAAACCCGCGAGCACCACGAGGCCGGGTTGGTATTGATCAATCTTTTTTATTAGTGCCTTGTCAAAGGCTTCACGGTTATCGAAATCAGCATGTGGGATGGTCTCGGCGGGGATGCCTGCCTTCTTAGCACGCTCCAGTCCATAGGCATCTTTTTTATTACTGATGACTGCGCGGATGTCTACTGACAGGTTCTTACTGTCTACGGCATCGATGATGGCTTGCAGGTTGCTGCCGTTACCTGAGATCAGGACGACTATGGGTAATGGGGGTTGTTTGCTGTAGCTCAGATTGGTGCCTGTGTTGGGGCCAGGAGTTTGGTTCATGACCCTGTCAGGCGCGCCCGGATTTTCGGATAACTACCTGCTCTCCTTTTCTTTCACAAGAGTCCTTTGCGGTTTCAATGGTTCCGATAATCCATGCCTGCTCACCCTGTTCTTCCAGTACGGTTACAGCTTGCTCGGCATCCATGCTGTTGACGCAAATCACCATGCCAATACCGCAGTTAAAGGTCAGGTACATATCTTCATCTCTGATATTTCCCTTTTCCTGCAACCAGTCGAATATGGCCGGACGTTGCCATGCATCTGCATTTATTACGGCCCTTGTTTTTGCGGGCATAACCCTGGGCAGGTTTTCTGTTAAACCTCCCCCTGTAATATGGGCCATTGCATGAACAGGTACCTGTTTCAGTAGATGGAGTAGTGATTTTACATAAATGCGGGTAGGCTCTAGCAATGTTTCTCCCAGTGTGCGGCCATGGAAATCCTCCGCAAGATCAGCGTTGGTTACCTCGATAATCTTTCGAATCAATGAATAACCGTTGGAATGAGGGCCGGACGAAGCAATACCGATGAGCGTGTTTCCGCTCCCCACCATGCTGCCGTCGATGATCTCGCTTTTTTCAACTACCCCTACACAAAATCCTGCCAGATCATAATCACCGGCTGCATACATGCCTGGCATTTCTGCGGTTTCGCCACCCGTCAGTGCAGCGCCCGCCATTTCGCAACCCTTGCCAATACCGGCAACGACATCAGCTGCCTCATCTATATTGAGCTTTCCTGTTGCATAGTAATCGAGAAAAAATAACGGTTCTGCACCTTGTACAATCAGGTCATTTACACACATGGCAACCAGATCTATACCAATGGTGTCGTGTTTGTTCATCATCATGGCCAGTTTGAGTTTTGTGCCCACACCGTCTGTGCCCGAGACCAGAACAGGTTGTTTATACCGGTCAACTGGCAATTCAAACAGCGCGCCAAAGCCTCCAAGTCCACCCATTACCTCCGGGCGCAAGGTACGTTTGGCGATGGGCTTGATTTTGTCTACCAGACGGTTGCCGGCATCTATGTCCACCCCTGCATCCCGGTAGTTCAATGACTGTCCAGATGATGAAACTGCTTGAGGGGTGTTACCGGGATCTGAATTCTGGCTCACTGAGCGCTCCTGTTCTTCGTATAATTTAATGCAAAAACAATACCCGAAACAGGTGTCTGTGTCCGGGCGTTATGCTATTTTACACTGTCTTGAGCCTGTGCGGGCAAATGAAATCAAATAGTCATTAGTCAGGCGCTTATATTCGCCATAGAGTGATCAGAAAAAATAACAATCCGTATGATTTTTAATCAATATCTCATCCCTAAGCCGTCGGGTTATTCTGTTGAACATTGTGGTGCTTTTGTTTGTGGACTAGCTAAAAAATCGGGCTGGTTTGTGATGGCAGTACTGTCGATATACCTTATATATATGCCCGGTGCAGGGGCGGTCATCCAGATGAGTCATCTATATGAGGCTGAGACAGTAGTTGAAGGGCAGGGAAAGAGTGAGCGTCGTCGTGCATTTCGGGATATGTTGGGGGAGATGGTTGTACGAATATCTGGCTCAAGGGATGCGGTATTGTTTCCCAGGATAATAAAGGCCCTGAAAAGGCCCGATCAATTTGTTCAGCAGTACCGATATTTTCAGAAAACGGTAGAAAAAGAGCCCGTTCGAGAGCTAATTGCGGGACAAACAGAGGAACAAATAGCGGAGCAAGTACCAGATTTAAAACCAGACCCAATAACCATACTCTGGATAAGGGTCGATAGAAAGGCCGTAATTAACCTGTTACAGCAAAGTGAATTACCTGTTTGGCAGGATATCCGACCGGCCACGCTGGTCTGGCTGGCTATGGATTATGATGGCCAGCGCTATTTATTGGGTAATGATGATGAAAATCAAATACGTGAACAATTGAGCCAGCATGCTGAAAGACGCGGGGTTCCATTACTGTTCCCATTGATGGACCTGGAAGATCAGCAGAAAATCAGTTTTACCGATATTTGGGGTGGTTTTTCGGGCGCTATTCATGATGCCTCTGAGCGGTATGCCACAGAAGCCATGCTAGTGGTAAGAATATTGCAGGATCGAAATGGAGCATGGAGTGCACGCTGGAATTTATATGATACCCAGGGAGAATTACAGTGGCAGTATGCCAGTGAACAGATACCAGAATTATTGGGTGAAGGAGTTGACAGGTTAGCTGACAGACTCGGTGAGTTGTATTCTGTGTATGAAGGAGAGCAGCTACATACACAAGTATTACTCAACGTTTCCGGAGTCAACTCCCTACAGGCCTATGCGCGTGTGCAACAATACCTGAATACGATCTCGGTTATATCAGAAAAGCGGCTTGTTAGGCTGGAAGATGACCAGTTGCAGTTCAGCCTGGAGCTAGAAGGAGAGACCTCGGATCTTACCCAGGCATTTGCGTTAAAAAATGTATTGGCTCCAAATCTTGCCGCGAATCTGGAGACCTTGCCGGAACAAGAAACACCACAGCAAAGACTACAGGAGCAGGATCTACAGGAACAAAAGCTGCAGGAGCAATTGTTACAGGAAGAAAGGTCTCTGGGGCAAAGCGTGCAGCAGCGGCAAACTAAACTGTACTATCGGCTGAGACCGTGAGACCAAGCGACCTGCCCAACCTGATTTCTGCAGTGCGTATATTGCTGATCTTGCCAATTATTGTGTTGCTTGTACGAGAGCAGTTTGTATTGGCCCTGGTGCTGTTTGTGATTGCAGCTGTATCAGATGTGGTAGATGGTTATCTGGCTCGGCGTTATGGCTGGACCAGCTGGCTTGGTGGCTGGCTGGATCCTGTTGCAGACAAGTCCATGCAGATTTCGGTATACATATTGCTGGCCTGGTTAACGCTGATTCCTGTCTGGCTGGTTGTTGCGGTAATCGCACGTGACCTGATTATTGTGGCGGGTGGCCTTGTGTATTATTTCCGGATAGAAAAAGTCGAAGCCGAACCAAGCTGGACCAGTAAGATCAATACCGCCATACAAATGTTGCTGGTAGTGGTTGTTTTGTTTGACCAGGGTGTTTATCAATTACCGGATAGTTGGATAGACATCCTGATCTATGTTGTACTGGGCTCTATTTTGCTAAGCGGCGCTGGATACGTTACAACCTGGAGTAAACGTGCCTGGCACATTACTAACGCTAAAAGTGCCAAGGATAAAAGCACCAGAGATAAAGGCGCTAAAGTTAAAGGTACAGGGGATAAAAACGTATGACCGATTCACAAAAATGGTTGTGGTTTGCTGGCCTGATTGGTAGTGGATGGCTGTTATATTTGCTTGCCCCGGTTTTTACTCCCTTTCTGATTGCTGCCCTGATTGCCTATCTATGTGATCCACTGGTCGACAGGCTGGAATCATGGAAACTGTCACGTACCTTTTCGGTAGTGATTGTTTTCTTCGGCATGGTGATTTTGCTCATCCTGGCATTGTTATTATTGGTCCCAATGCTTGAGCGGCAGGTAGCTGTTCTGGTGGTTAAAATGCCTGAATATCTGAATTGGGTACAACATACCGCAGTACCATGGGTCAGTCAGCGGTTTGGTCTATCAGAAATGTCACTGAATCTTGAAACCCTGAAACCACTGATCGCACAACACTGGAAAGATGCGGGCAACCTGATTGCAAGGGCAATAGCATCTGCCTCTACCTCGGGGCTTGCCCTTGTGGGTGGTTTTGCCAGTCTTGTTTTGGTCCCCGTGGTTACTTTTTATTTACTCAGGGACTGGGACATACTGATGTCGCGAATCCGGGGTTTAATACCCAAGCAGTCCGAAGAAAGGTTTGTTCAAATTGCCAGGGAATCCGACGAAGTTCTGGGGTCATTTATCCGAGGACAGTTACTTGTAATGCTAGCGTTGGGGTTGGTGTATACCACTGGGCTCAAACTGGTGGGTCTGGAGCTTGCCCTGTTAATTGGGTTGCTGGCCGGGCTGGTCAGTTTTGTTCCGTATCTGGGTTTTATTATTGGAATACTCTCTGCTGGAATTGCGGTAATCGTACAGACGCAGGATGTTATTCAGTTGTTACCGGTCTTGGCAGTATTCGGAGTAGGCCAGCTACTGGAAAGTTTTTTACTTACACCCTGGCTGGTTGGCGACCGGATTGGGTTGCATCCGGTAGCAGTAATCTTTGCTATTTTGGCCGGGGGACAGTTATTTGGCTTTTTTGGAATCCTGCTGGCATTACCGGTCGCGGCGGTTGTGGCAGTTTTGTTAAGACATGCGCATGAACAATATACGAGCAGTCGTGTTTATGACCAGTCAAATTATTAATTCATCTATCTAGTCTAGTACGGTATGGAAGTTCAAATCCCACTCGGTCTTTCACTGAAAGACAGCGCCACTTTTGCCAATTTTGTTTCAGGTGAGAATGAAGTAGTTGTGCATAGCCTGATGCAATGCGCAGAGGGAAAAGGAGAGCTCTTGTTCTACCTCTGGGGCGAAACTGGCAAGACACACTTACTACAGGCAGTCTGTCATCAAGCGGCATCTGCGGGTCGGGCAATCAGCTATATTCCCTTGCGTCAAAAAGAAGACTTTACTGTGGACGTGTTACAGGGTCTGGAGTCCCTGCAGTTGATCTGTATAGATGATCTGGATGCGATTGCGGGTGATCAGGACTGGGAGCTTGCCATGTTTTCACTGTTTAACCGACTGCGAGATAGTGGGACTCAAATGATCGTAACCGCCAGTGCTAAGCCGGCAGACATTGGTATCCAGTTACCAGATCTGGTGTCTCGTATGGGCTGGGGTCTGGTATTTCATTTGCAATCGTTAAACGATGAGAAAAAGCTACAGGCATTACAGTTGCGTGCTAATACCAGAGGCTTTGAATTGCCCGACGATGCGGGGAAATATCTAATGAGGCGTTTTCCCAGAGATATGCATGCCTTATTCGAGATACTGGATCGTCTGGACCAGGCCTCAATGGTTGCTCAGCGCAGGCTTACGATTCCTTTTGTGAAAGAAACGTTGGGGCTGGAATAAACGTTTTGGAAAATAACCAATAGGTGTAATGTCAATTCAATGCGTCAGCATGTCATTTTGTTACACGGGCTCTGGTTTAACCGAACGGTAATGGCCTTGTTGGCGAGGCGAATCAGAAAGTCGGGGTTCCAAACATATTGCCTCTCCTATCCTTCTATGAAAGAAAGCCCTTCAGGTAATGCCCGCTATTTACACCATTCTTTACAATCACTTTTATTGCATCAGCCAGAAGCTAAAGAGCAGCCGGTACATTTTGTTGCCCATAGTCTGGGTGGCCTTGTGGTATTAAATTTTCTTAATCAATTCCCTGAATTTCCGGTAGGGAGGGTTGTATTGCTGGGCAGCCCGGTGCTTGGAAGCAATAGTGCCAGGCGGTTGTCTAATCTCTCATTTGGTAACAGGTTACTGGGCCGTAGTATTGAACAAAATGGCTTATTGGATGGTGTGTCATTCAAGCAGGATCAAATGAATGGCGGTGAGCAGGAGAGAATGCATGCAATAGGGATGATTGCAGGGACTTTGGCTTTTGGGTTGGGAACCTTGCTGGGTAGTGGTGGGCATCAAAAGGAGCCAGGTGATGGGGTCGTTTCCGTGTCGGAAACCAGAATGCCAGGTCTTGCGGATCATATTTGTGTCAGGGTAGCCCATTCAGGACTGCTGGTATCGCGCCAGGTAGCTGAGCAAACGAGTGTTTTCCTGAAAACGGGGAATTTTCAGCACGATTAATTTAGGTTAAATGAAGGGTTGCTGGTATGAGAAATGAGTTCCTTATGTCGCTGAGCCTGAACCCTTATCCTCATTCTATCCAAGCCTTGGGGGAGTGTGGGTATACTCATTATTTTGGTTTGCTCATGATATGATTACTAACATTCTTGTTACGGTAACTGTTTTTAGCTAATAAAGGGCTTAGAACAAGTATGGCTGGACATAGTAAATGGGCAAATATTCAGCATCGAAAGGGTGCGCAGGACGCCAAACGTGGCAAGCTGTTTACCAAGCTGATACGAGAAATCACCGTAGCCGCTCGAATGGGTGGAGGTGATCCGGATTCCAATCCAAGATTACGGGCAGCGATCGACAAGGGTCTGGCAGGGAACATGACCAAGGATACGATCCAGAAGGCGGTCAAGCGTGGATCCGGCGACCTGGAAGGTGAAAATTACGAAGAAGTTCGTTACGAAGGCTATGGCCCAAGCGGTGTGGCTGTGATGGTGGACTGCCTGACAGATAACATCAACCGCACGGTTTCCGAAGTCCGGCATGCCTTTAGCAAGGCAGGAGGTAATCTGGGTACCGATGGTTCAGTATCGTATTTGTTTACTAAACTGGGTATTTTAAGTTACCCATCAGGAAGTGATGAGGATGCGGTTATGGAGGCGGCACTGGATGCAGGCGCGGAGGACGTTATCGCCAACGATGATGGTAGTCTTGAAGTACAAACTGCCTGGGAAGAATTTGCCAGGGTAAAAGATGCTATGGTTGAGGCTGGCTTTGAGCCGGAGCATGCAGAAATTACCATGCAGCCCTCAACCAATGTCGATCTGGAGCTGGACGATGCGCAAAAAGTGATGAGAATGGTGGATGCACTGGAAGATCTGGATGATGTGCAAAATGTATATTCCAATGCAGATTTCTCAGAAGAGGTAATGGATCAATTATAGGTATAAGTAACTAGTTACTAGTAACTAGGTTTAAAGAAAGATGTGTTAGTTTGGTATAAATAGTTAATGGGGGAAGAAAGGATTGATAATAATAAAAACACATGCCTCGTACCTAGAGCCTAGAGCCTAGAAACTAGATACTGAATTAGAATGATTCGTATTCTAGGCATTGATCCAGGATCACGTATTACCGGCTATGGCATTATCGAGTCAGACGGTAATCATAGCGTCTATGTCACCAGCGGTTGTATTCGTATGGTTGAAAAGGAACTTCCGCAAAGATTGAAGGTGATCTTTGAAAGTATCCAGAAGATTGTAAATACACATCAGCCAGATGCAATTTCCATTGAGCAGGTCTTTATGCATAAAAGCGCAGGGTCAGCATTAAAGTTGGGGCAGGCGCGTGGTGCAGCCATTTGTGCGGGTGTGAATTGTTCCATCCCGGTAAGCGAATACAGTGCACGCCAGATCAAGCAGGCCGTTGTCGGTAAAGGCAGTGCTACAAAAGAGCAGGTTCAACATATGGTCAAGACCTTGCTGGCGCTTTCAGATACACCGCAGGAAGATGCAGCTGATGCACTGGCAGCCGCGCTCTGCCATTCTCATTCCCAGCAATGTACTTCCAATATATTGCGGATGTCTGCTCGACAGGAAAAAGCCAGCAAAGAGTCGCAAGAGGTGGGTCAGCCATGATCGGGCGACTACGCGGCATGTTACTGGAGAAAAAGGCACCACATTTATTGCTGGATGTTAGTGGTGTCGGGTATGAAATCGACGCACCGATGTCGACCTTTTATAACCTGCCAGAACCGGGTAATGAAATTATCCTGCATACTCATCTGGTTGTCCGTGAAGATAGTCATACGCTGTTCGGGTTTTTCAGTGAGTCCGAGCGCAGCATGTTCCGCAGTTTAATCAAGATAAGTGGTGTGGGTGCAAAACTGGCGTTGACCATATTGTCTGGTATAAGTGTGGATGGCTTTATTACCTGTGTAGAACATCATGATGCAGCAACATTGATCCGCCTGCCTGGGGTAGGTAAAAAAACCGCAGAGCGGTTGATTATTGAAATGAAAGACCGGATCAAGACGTTGGAAGGGGCTTCCAGTACAGATACAGGGCGTATTCATCCAGTTTCAGGAGGCAAGGTAAACTCAGTTGAAGATGCCGTAAGTGCTTTAATTGCTCTGGGCTACAAGCCGCAGGATGCAAGCCGTATGGTGCGCGGTATTGATCACGATCCGGACCTGCCTAGTCAGGAGATTATACGTTTGGCTTTGCAGGGGGCTGTGAAACATGATTGAACCTGATCGATTGATTTCCGCAGGAAGTAGTTCAGAAGATGAGGCGCTGGATCGTGCCATTCGTCCACGTAACTTATCTGATTACGTGGGTCAGCCCGCTGTGCGTGAACAAATGGATATCTTTATGCAGGCGGCACGGTCACGTTCCGAGGCGCTGGATCATGTGCTGATATTTGGCCCACCAGGCTTGGGAAAGACCACACTTGCTCACATCATAGCGAATGAAATGGGCGTTAACCTGCGTCATACTTCTGGTCCTGTGCTGGAAAGGGCGGGTGACCTTGCAGCCTTGTTGACAAATCTGGAACCGAACGACGTTTTATTTGTAGATGAAATACATCGTCTCAGCCCTGTGGTTGAAGAGGTATTGTATCCGGCAATGGAAGACTATCAGCTGGATATCATGATCGGTGAAGGCCCTGCCGCGCGTTCTATTAAGCTTGATTTGCAACCATTTACGCTGATCGGTGCTACTACGCGTGCAGGTTTGTTGACATCGCCATTGCGTGACCGGTTTGGAATCGTGCAGCGACTGGAATTTTATAATCAGGATGATCTTGCCTCCATTGTGTCCCGTTCGGCACGCATTCTGAATCTTGATATTGAAGCGGCCGGGGCAATAGAAATTGCCAGGCGCTCCAGAGGAACCCCCAGGATCGCCAATCGCCTGTTACGCAGGGTGCGAGATTATGCTCAGGTCAAGGCGGACGGGCATATCAATGCTGAAGTAGCTGATGCGGCCATGAAAATGCTGGATGTGGATGCCAATGGTTTTGATATGATGGATCGAAAGTTGTTAAAGACTGTGATAGAGAAGTTTGATGGAGGCCCTGTAGGTGTAGACAATCTCGCGGCGGCCATTGGTGAAGAGCGTGGGACGATTGAAGATGTGCTGGAACCCTTTTTAATTCAGCAGGGATATCTTATGAGGACCCCTCGTGGTCGGATGGCAACACGTACCGCCTATGCCCATTTTGGGATTAATGTGCCAAAGAGTCTGGATACCCATCAGGAAGAAAGGGATTTATTTAACAATCATCAAAATAATGATGGCGGCTGAAGTTTGGGAATGGATAGTTAGTGGCTGAACAGAAATCCTTATTTTCACGATTCGCGTCATCCCGGCGCAGGCCGGGATCCATGAAGTTCAACGGGTTAATGGATTCCGGCCTGCGCCGGAATGACGGCAAATGGAGTTTCTGTTCAGGCGCTAGTCACACAAAAATAGTCACATCCAGGGAATTTTCCTGAAAATGTGTGGTCTTTAAAAGTAATTAGTTAAGGAACTATCAAAATTGTGAAAGAGTTCCTATGGTCAGTACGCATTTACTATGAAGATACCGATAGTGGCGGCGTGGTCTATTATGCAAATTATCTTAAATATATGGAACGTGCGCGTACCGAGTGGTTACGCAGCCTGGGCTTTGAGCAGGATCAGTTGATAAATGAGCAGGGAGTGATTTTTGCAGTGCGTTCTATAAACGTTGAATATAAAAAACCGGCGCGGTTTAATGAT
>DAOWEP010000079.1 GCA_030638455.1 Gammaproteobacteria bacterium | reverse complement strand
TTCGTAATGCGTAGGTCCGCAGTTCGAATCTGCGTTTCGGCACCATTTCCCTAAAAAAATTAAATACTCAGGATGTGGTTTCCAGCTATAAAATCAAGATGGCTATTATCAGTATATTTTTCATGGAATAAAGCTGTTGGCTATCAATAATTCTTAAATTACATCCTGAAACCACGGTATTAGCTTCATTTTTCTGGTTTTTTACCGATATACATAACAATCACGATCTTTCCTAGAGGCAGTCATGGCAAAAAGGCCAGTATGTTTTGACAATTTGGTAGTAGTCACACTGGCAGTGTTGATGCTGATCACTGTGAACTATCAATATAGATATGATCTTTCTTTAACTGAGAAGGAATTTCGCAGTCAAATGCATCACGAGGCCAACGTGCTGGCTCAAACATTTAATCACAAGATGATGATGTACTACCAGGGTCTAAAAATCATCTCCCGAATACCCGCCGTGCGTAATATGGATCATCACGCAGAAAATTTGAATGAGGAAGATCTCTGGATTTTGAATGAATTGTATTCCAACCTGAATGCAAATATTGACGGTTCTGAGGTTTATGTTGTCCCGCTCGATTTTGATCACAGCAAGATAGATGTGCATACAGGTAAGCCATTTGAGCCAGCTATTGTTCTGGATCATTATATTGCGGAAGAAGAGATTGAGGGAGAAGAGTCATATGAATATCATCAACTCTTCCAGCAATTGCAGTGGGTGAAAAAGCATGTACCCACTGAAAAAAATTATAAGGCGATGGGTTCTCCAGCAATCACAGGTGAGGAGATAATAACCTGCGATGATAGATATTATGAGCTAGATGATTTTAGCGATAAAGATCGCTCAGGCATTATTTATTCGGTTCCATTTTATGGTGCAGAAGGAAAGTTAAAGGGGCTGGTGGCCGGCATTATTCTTACCCGAGTGTTGCGGGGTATATTGTCAAACGAGAATTTTGTGATCCGTAATAATGCGACGGGCTATTCAATAAAGCTATCTCAAACAGGAGTCTTGCATAATTCGGATCAATGGATAAGGAAAGGTGAGCGTGATCCGGAACTGATCTATTCGGAAGCGTTGCCGTTGAAGATAAATGACAAGGTGGGTGACTGGGTTGTTTGGGCAGGTGTTCAAAATGAAGAATTCTGGGATTTACCTGCGGTAAAAGCACAACGGGAATTCGCTTATGCAGCATATGTAATAGTTATTTTGGTGGCTATTGTGGTGATCACTAATATACGTAAACAGAAATTAATCGCAGAAAAAAATATTGAGCTCGGGTATGAAGTGGAAGACAGAAAAGAAGCCCAGCGTTCTCTGGAACAACATGGCGCCCGTCTGGGTGCAATTTTCACCTCTGTGATGGATGGCATTATAACTAGTGACGAAAATGGAGTGATCGAAAAATGTAACCCGGCATTAGAGTCATTATTTGGCTATGAGAAAGGTGAGTTGATAGGTAAGAAGATTAACGTTCTTATGACGAAGTCCGATCGTGTGCATCATGACAAATATCTTTCCCGGTATATTGAAAGCCAGGAGTCAAAGGTAATAGGCATGCAAAACAGGCGGCTTTTGGGCCTACGTAAGGACGGCAGTATGTTTCCAGTTGAAATTACGGTTAGTTCTACGGAAAGCGGAGGGCGAAAATTCTTTGTTGGGGTTATGCGAGATCTGACTGAAAGGGACATGGTTGAGCATGAACTTGCAGGAGCCAGGGATGCTGCATTGGAAAGTTCGCGGTTAAAGTCAGAGCTTTTGGCAAATGTCAGTCATGAGCTGCGTACCCCCATGAACGGGATTATGGGATGTTCTGAGCTACTAAAGGATACGAAACTTGACGATGAGCAATCTGGTTATTTAAAAATTCTGTCTGATTCTTCCAACGGCCTTTTGACGATAATGGATGACCTCATAGATCTTTCCCGTCTTGATGTAGGTAAGCTGGTGCTTGCTGCAAAGGAATTTGGTATAAGAGAGAGTGTAGATAGCGCTATTCAATTGGTTACTGACAGAGCATCAGAAAAAGGTCTGGAATTGAAAGTGGAGTATGCTGATGACCTCCCTGAAGTTGTGTGCGGGGATGCTAACCGTTTAAGCCAGGTGCTGACCAATTTGATCGGGAATGCCATTAAATTTACCGAGCAAGGTGGAATAACGGTTACTGTTTCTACAGTGGATTCGGACAATACAAACCAGATGGTACGCTTTGAAGTGTCTGATACCGGCATTGGGATATCTGAAGAAAATCACAGTAAGATTTTTAATTCCTTTGTACAGGGGGATGGCTCAATCACTCGTGAATTTGGTGGCATGGGCCTTGGCCTGGCGATCTGTAACAGGCTGGTTAATGCCATGAAAGGTGAAATCGGTCTGAATAGCACAGAAGGAGATGGAAGTACTTTCTGGTTCCAGGTGCCATTTGAAATTGTATCATCCGGCAACAATTCATCTGACAATAATGAGGAAGATGTGTTGAGAAAGGGTGAAGAAATTCAAGCCATGTCCAGGAAGGGCTGAAGCCTGGGTGCTATACATTCAGATGTGTTGATTCCCTGTGTACGCGTTGTTATTGGGTAACCGCTATGTGTTGATTAGCTGAATACCTTAATGTTTCCTTTATTTATGCAATAAAGTCTAATGCAACCAGGACTGCAATAGTAATGGTCAGGTACAGCATCAGTTTCTTTGGGTCCATGGTGCGCTCCTCTGTTGTTGGTATTTGTTATTGGTAATGGCCATGTAAGCGTAAAGCTACCCATTACAATGTATCTTGCTATCACCCTATAAATCGTTGCCTGATGTAGGGATTATGGCAGGCCTGTAACAAGCCGGGTTATTTTTTCATTATAGTAGATAATAGAGTGCTCGCAAGGCATTGTAATAATTAATCTTTTCTGGCAATGGTCTGATTGTAGTTGCGTTTCCTCGTTATCAGGGATTGCACCCCTTCTTTTTTTACTGAAAACGCATGGACAGATCAATAGCACGTACATTCTTGGTTAAATCACCTATGGAAATATAATCCACACCGATTTCTGCAATACTGCGAATATTCTCTAGATTAATTCCACCAGAAGCTTCCAGCTTCACTTTTCCATCCGTTTTTTGAACAGCCTCGTTTAGGCTATCAAGGTCAAAATTATCCAGTAGCAAAATATCGGCTCCGGCATCCAGCGCCTGTTGGAATTCATCCAGGTTTTCCACTTCTATTTCAATTACAAAATCAGGGTTGTATTTTTTAGCAGAGTTGATGGCGGCGGTTACTGATCCTGCGGCAGCTATATGGTTCTCTTTTATTAAAACGCCATCATATAATCCAGTTCTGTGGTTCTTGCATCCACCGCATCTAACCGCATACTTTTGTGCGGTTCTAAGGCCGGGGATGGTTTTTCGTGTATCCAGAATTACAGTTCTGGTACCTGCAACGGCATTGGAGTATTTCTTTGCAAGAGTTGCGGTGCCTGACAGGGTTTGCAGAAAATTTAATGCAGTTCGCTCACCTGTCAACAGAGCAGATGTATTTCCTTCCAGTTGACAGAGTATTTGGTTTTTATTTATCTGGTTGCCATCACCTTCCAGCCAGTTAATTTTTATATTTGCGTCCAGTTGTTTGAACACTTCATTAACCCATGCGGTACCGCATAGGGTTGCCTGTTCTCGTGTAATGATGGTGGCTCTTGTATGTTGGTTATTCGGGATTAATGCGGCAGTTAGATCACCCGTACCGATATCTTCTTCCAGTGCAGTGGTGACATCACGCTGGATATCAGCCTGAGAAGGGAGTTCTATAGACACTACTATTCACTGATCTCAAGCAGTTCAACCTCAAAGACAAGAGTGGCATTGGGTGGGATTGCGCCACCTGCACCTGTGGCACCGTAACCGATTTCTGGTGGAATCGTCAGCTTTCTTTTGCCGCCAACCTTCATCCCTACAACACCCTCATCCCATCCCTTGATGACAAAGCCCACTCCAAGAGGGAAGCTGAAAGGATCATCACGATCCATGCTGGAATCAAACTTGGTTCCGTCTTCCAGCCAGCCGGTGTAATGAACGATTACGGTCTGCCCTGGGCCTGTGGCTTCTGCACCATCGCCTGATTCAAGGTCAATATATTTCAGTCCTGATTCGGTAGTTATTGCATTGGTTTCATCATTCATAGGGTTCTCCATGTGCATTGATTGGGAAGAGGCACATTGTACTGTTAATTTCGGACTGAAAAATAGTCTTTTGTCAGCTTAAATACGACAGGACTTAATAGCAGTAATGCAATTAGATTCGGTAGTGCCATCAAGGCATTCAGGGTGTCTGCCAGTAGCCAGATAAAGTCGAGTTGGGCTGTGGCTCCAACGGGAATGGCAATAATCCAGAGGATACGAAAGGGCATAATTGACCGTATACCAAATAAATACTCTACGCACTTTTCCCCATAAAAGCTCCATCCGAGTAAAGTGGTAAAGGCAAATATAGCAATGCCAAAGGTAACAATATAGCCACCGACCCCGGGCAATGCAGACTCAAAGGCCATAGAGGTTAGGGAGGCACCATTCTCTCCGCTAGTCCATGCGCCGGAAACAATAATTACGAGTCCTGTAATGGAGCAGACAATTATGGTGTCAATAAAGGTTCCCAGCATGGCCACGGTTCCCTGGCGAACCGGGCTATCGGTACGGGCAGCAGCATGAGCAATGGGTGCGCTGCCAAGTCCGGCTTCATTTGAAAAGATTCCCCTTGCAACACCAAAGCGAATGGCAGCCCAGACAGCAGCGCCTGCAAACCCGCCTGTTGCCGCGGTTGGAGTAAATGCATGTGTAAAGATCAGACTTATAGCGTCAGGTAATTCTGCGCTTTTTAATGTCAATACGACAAGACCGGCAAGTACATATGATATGGCCATGAATGGAACAAGCTTGCCGGCAACGGTTGCAATCCTGCGAATGCCACCAATGAGTACCAGTGCAGTCAATATAGCAATGGTTATTCCTGATGCCAGATGTGAAATTCCGAGTTTACTATTTAATGCATCGGCAACTGAATTGGCCTGAACAGTATTGCCGATACCAAAGCCGGCCAGCGCACCAAAGATTGCGAAACTGGCACCTAACCATGCCCATTTTGTACCAAGCCCATTGCGGATGTAAAACATGGGGCCACCAACGTGATTCCCTTTTTCATCTTTTTCACGGAAGTGAACGGCCAGTAAGGCCTCTGCATATTTGGTTGCCATGCCCACCAGTGCGGTGCACCACATCCAGAACAATGCGCCGGGCCCACCCATAAAAATGGCGGTGGCTACACCTGCTATGTTACCGGTGCCGATCGTAGCCGAGAGTGAAGTCATAAGTGCATTGAACGGTGAAATGTCACCTTCACCTTTCCCATCCCGGCCTTGCCATAACATACGAAAGCCATAACCCAGTTTCTGCACTGGCATTAGCTTCAGGCCAACCATGAGAAAGAAACCGGTTCCCAGGATCAGCGTCAGCATCACAGGACCCCATACAATTCCATTGAGTTGATTGATTAGATCTGTAATTAAGTCCATGTGAGCCTCCGA
Organism: Gammaproteobacteria bacterium; assembly: GCA_030638455.1. GTDB lineage: Bacteria > Pseudomonadota > Gammaproteobacteria > DAOWEP01 > DAOWEP01 > DAOWEP01. Next base: position 1,067 of record DAOWEP010000079.1, on the reverse strand, counting down.
ATTATTATTCTTATGTTTGTTGTTATGGTGGCTGTTTCAAGCGGTACTAATAGTATTAAAGGTATTGTTATCGTGGGTACTGACGTAAGGTAAGCGTATCTCCCTTCTGAATCAGTTCCAGTTTTTTCAGCACCGTCATGCCCAATAATATTTCATTGCCTTGCATGTGAGGATTAATATGGGCGCGTACATCTTGCAATAGAATGGCACCCAGTTCCAGTTTTTTCAGGCGCGTAGCATAAACGGTGGCTTCTCCATTTGCTGTGTGTACAGTATATGGTAGTCCAGGCTCCAGCTTCAGCTTGCGGGCAGTAGTCTCAGGAATCGAAATAGTGGTTGCGCCTGTATCCAGCAGGAAAACAACCTTTTTATTGTTAATGCGACCGGTAGCTACATAGTGCCCAACACGGTTACGTTGTAACTTGATTTCACGCACGCCTTCCGAGGTAAGCCGACTACTAACTTCCTGATTCGGATTGTTCTCCTTTTCCCACCATTGGTGAAAGAAAAAGGTCAGCATACCTAATACCAGAATCCATGCAGCAAAGATCATGCCCTTGCCGAGGTGTTTGGTATTGTCAGTTGCAGGTGGTTGATCCAAATGTTGTCCTGTTTAATATTAAAAAATATCTTATTTAAGAATACCAGCACCGTCAAAGGTATGATACTTTTGGGGCAATACACTTAATGAGTATGGAATACTGGAATGGAGCTGATATTGATGCGTCATGCCGAGACAGAATCCGGCGCCAGTTACGCAGAAGATTCGTTAAGGCCGTTGACAGAAAATGGTCGAAATACCCAGCGACGGGTAGGGCAGAATATGCGCAAGCTGAATGTTCGCCCTGGTATTGTGCTCTGTAGCCCAAGATTGCGTGCCCAACAGACGGCAGAGGTCACGGTAGATGCGTTCGACGTTGGCCCGGTGATCGGGACTGAACAGATGCTGGATGGCGGTTATCCTGTTGATCAACTGCTAAACATTTTATCAAAGAGGGTATCGGGGCTTTCATCAGATTGCGTTATTCTTTGTGTGGGTCATGTGCCTGATATGGGTATCTGGATGG
>DAOWEP010000088.1 GCA_030638455.1 Gammaproteobacteria bacterium | reverse complement strand
CACTGACAATGGCGGTAGATTTGAATAGTTTTCGACTCATTACGTTGTTTTTTTGATTATTTTGCTACTTAAAGCCCCGGTCATGGCAAAAACAACCCCATTACGAAGCTGAGCATAGCCAAAGTACCACTCAACATAAAATACTGATTTATTTCTATATTATTCACACAAAATAGCTAAATCTAGTATAAATGGCAATCATTCCTGAATTTTGCTGAAAAACCCGAAATAATCACCCTGCAAGCACGCCACCGGATACCTTGACGAAACAGGCAAAAATCCTCATAATTCGCGGTCTTTCAGATCTAACAGATTTCAGGAGTAACAGGTTTTGGCGAATACAGCACAAGCAAAAAAACGGGCGCGTCAGTCAGAAAAGAGCCGTCAGCTCAATACCAGCCATCGCTCAATGATGCGTACTAGCATCAAGAAAGTTGTTCATGCGATCGACAAGGGTGATAAGACAGCAGCCGAGGCAGCATACAAGGCAGCCGTACCCATTATCGATAATATGGCGCGCAAAGGGATTATTCACAAAAACAAGGCTGCTCGACATAAAAGCCGCATGAATCAGCATATTCGTGGAATGTAACTACAGGCAATAACCTTCCAGGATTCTTAATAAAAAAGCCAGTTAACTACTGGCTTTTTTATGCTTGAAATTCACACAACCAGCACCTCAACTTGCCACCTACATTAACACCAGATCATCCCGATGAATCAGCTCCAGCTCATCCACATAACCCAGAACATCTTCTATCTGGTCACTGGGCTTACCCATGATCTTGCGTGACTCATCGGCATTATAATTTACCAGTCCGCGCGCAATTTCTTTTCCATCCTGATCTACACAGGACACCATCTCTCCACGGTTAAATGCACCATCCACAGCGGTAACACCCACAGGCAACAGACTCTTCCCTGATTTGGACAGCACCTTGACTGCACCAGTATCCAGGCTCAATCTGCCTTTTGATTTCAGTTGATTAGCCAGCCATTGTTTGCGCGCAACCATTGGTTCCTGCCCCGGCAACAACAGGGTGCCCTGTTGTTCGCCATTGGCAATACAGCTCAAGCTGTCATGACTGCGTCCGGACGCAATAATAGTTGCCGCACCCGAACGGGCTGCCCGTGCCGCCGCCTTAACCTTTGTATACATGCCACCACGACCCAGAGTGCTTCCACTACTGTCTGCCATTGCCTCAAGTTTCGGGTCACCGGCCTTACCTTCTGACACCAGACTGGCATCCGGATGCTTTCTTGGGTCCTTGTCACACAGGCCTTCCTGATCCGTCAGAATAACCAGCAAGTTTGCTTCTGTAAGATTAGCCACCATCGCTGCCAACGTATCATTGTCCCCAAAACGGATCTCATCCGTGGCAACGGTGTCATTTTCATTTATTACCGGGATTACGCCCAGCTTGAGTAATTCACGCAAGGTGCTACGGGCATTCAAATAGCGTTGCCGATCTGCCAGGTCTTCATGGGTAAGCAATATCTGGGCGGTATGTAAACCATGGCGCTGAAAATGGGACTCATAGCATTGAATCAACCCCATCTGTCCAACAGCCGCAGCGGCCTGCAATTCATTGAGCGCATGAGGCCTGGTTTTCCATCCAAGGCGGTTCATACCTTCTGCTACAGACCCGGAAGATACCAGCACAACTTCCCGCCCCTGTTTGCGCAATTCGGCAAGCTGATCCACCCAGATGCCAATGGCAACCTGATCAAGCCCCTCCCCCTCATTGGTCAACAAGGCGCTGCCGATCTTCACGACCCAGCGTTTGGATTTGCTGATTGTTTTCCTAGCCGTCATTATTTTCCGGTTCTTTCTTGCTTTCTATGTACTCCATAATACGGTAGCACAGTTCCTGTGTCCCCATCTTGTTCATGGCTGAAATAGCATATACCGGCCCTTTCCAGTCAAGTCGCTGAACAATATCGTCACATATTTCATTACGTTCATCTTCTGGAACCAGATCAACCTTATTCAGCACCAGCCAGCGCTCGCGCTGTGCAAGTTCGTCACTGAATTTTTCCAGTTCCGCCTGAATTTTCTTTGCGTCGTCCACAGGATCACCAACGCCTTCATAAGGTAGAACATCTACAATATGTAATAACAAACCTGTACGCGATAAATGACGAAGAAACTGGATACCCAAACCCGCACCTTCCGCAGCCCCTTCTATCAAACCGGGTATATCTGCGATCACAAAGCTTTTGTGATCTTCCACCCTCACCACACCAAGACTCGGATGCAATGTTGTAAAAGGATAATCTGCTACCTTTGGTTTTGCGGCGGAAACTGACCGAATCAAAGTGGATTTCCCTGCATTCGGCATACCCAGTAAACCTACATCAGCTAATAGCTTGAGTTCCAGCTTTAAATCACGTTGCTCACCCGGAGATCCTGGTGAAGTTTTACGCGGAGCTCGATTGGTGCTGCTCTTGTACCTTGTATTCCCCAGACCATGAAATCCGCCTTGCGCAACCAGAACTTTCTCGTCCGGCGTAACCAGATCACAGATTATCTCCTGTGTATCTATATCCATCACTGTGGTTCCGACCGGAACTTCTACTATCAGATCTTCACCAGACCTCCCTGTACAGTTTGCGGGCATCCCTTTGCGACCTTGCTCGGCAATAAATTTTCGCTTGAACCGAAAATCGGCCAGGGTATTTGTGTCAGTAGTAGCCACCATATACACGCTACCGCCATCACCACCATCACCACCATCTGGCCCTCCAAAAGGAATATACTTTTCACGGCGGAAACTCATACAGCCGTTACCACCGTCACCGGCTCGTACCAGGATTTTTGCTTCGTCGATGAATTTCATAGTAAATAGTTTCTAGGTGCGCGTATCCAGGCTAAGTATGGCCTTAAATATAACATTATGACATTCAACTCGCCGCTCGGTAATTGCATCCTGCATTACCCTACTTTCGCTCATCCCTGAGCTCGTCCTTGCCATCTCGGTAACTGCTCCATGCGCGATGAACAGGAAGTTCGAGTGCAGCGGAGCACAAGGATGTGCGAGAGCTGCTTACTCTCGACTGCGTGTTCCAGACGCAGTCTACCGATTCCTTCCCTGGAACCGTACCTCCTGCATTCATGCAGTCGTGACCATCGCCGCTCTTTGCCATCCATGGCATCGCGGCATACCGCTAATTCTGACCATAAAAAAGGGTTGCAGCTGCAACCCTCTCTTATTTCATATGTGGAGTGTGCGGGCTAAACGCAACCAGTAGGCTTTGGCAGGCCACCCCATTTACAGATCAGCTTCATCGGGCCCTTTGTAAAGGAGTCATACAGATCCTTGGTAGT
>DAOWEP010000061.1 GCA_030638455.1 Gammaproteobacteria bacterium | reverse complement strand
CTGCACTTCCACCGTCCATGGCGGTCGTATGCCGCAGTGCTGCGACCCACAGGGATGTGGGGAGTTAGAGCAACACAGGAGCAGATCCCGAGATGGCAAGGAGCGGTGATGTTATGGATGCAGCACTGGAACCGGCCTCGATTGCTGTTCCAGACGCAATTCTACCTCCTCCATCCCTGGAGTCGACCCCCGGCAATAACCTTTGCGTTTAATATCAAAATAACGGAATATTGGCTCATGATCGTTCTGGTAACAGACTTTGGGATGGAAGGGCCATACGTTGGCCAGATGAAGTCTGTATTGTGCCAACAGGCACCGGATGTACCGGTCATTGACCTGTTTTCTGATCTACCTTCGTTTGATATTCAGGCAGCGGCCTATTTGCTGGCGGCCTATGTTAATGAGTTCCCTGAAGACACCATATTTCTTTGCGTTATTGACCCGGGAGTGGGAAGTGACCGGCGTGCCGCCCTGGTACAGGCGGATGGCCGCTGGTATGTTGGGCCGGATAACGGGCTGTTTAATGTTATTGCGCAAAGGGCGAAGCAGGTGAAGTGGTGGGACATTGTCTGGCGACCTTTTAAGTTAAGTGCAAGCTTTCATGGCAGGGATCTGTTCGCACCGGTTTCAGCGATGCTGACACAGGGAAAAATGCCGGACGTAGAGCTACAGGACACTTCATTACGGGTAGATTTTAACTGGCCGGAGGAATGGAACAAGGTGGTGTATATTGACCACTTCGGCAATGTGATGACGGGAATACGTGCTGCAAGCTCATCAAAAGATGCGGTACTGGAAGTTGCAGGGCATCGTCTGTCTTTTGCGCGAACCTTCTCAAATGTCGAAGAGGGAAAAAGACTCTGGTATGAAAACTCCAACGGACTGGTCGAAGTATCAGTCAATCAGGGACATGCGGCTACAGAACTGGGTATTGTGGTTGGTGATGAGGTCGCCTGGTTGTAGCTACATCGTTCTAAAAGGTTTCCAGTAACGGGCCTTTATCCGTTTATTTATTTCTAATTCGCTGATAACGGTAAGAAACTTTCATCCTGATTGATTTCTACAGTTTTGTCACCATCTTGTATATATCGTATTGCAGGTCGCAGGGGCAGCGTAGAGTGCGGAGGCATGATGGAACAACAGGAACCTATATCCAGCTCTTATGCAAAAAATGACACCTGGCGTTTGCGCAGATCATTACTGCTATCCGTGTTGTTTGTGGCAGTGCTGTGGTCCATCAAGCTGACCGATGTCTTGCTGGGACTTAACCTTATTCAGTACGGTATCTATCCCGGTGAGTTGAGTGGACTTTGGGGCATACTCTGGGCGCCACTGATCCATGGTTCAGTCCAGCACCTGATAGCCAACACCCTGCCAGTTATCATATTGCTTACAACGCTACTGTATGGTTACCCGAAATCGGCAAGAATCGTATTGCTATGCCTGTACGTAGGTACAGGGGTTGGTGTGTGGCTGTTTGCCCGTAGCGCCTATCATATAGGGGCCAGCAGCCTGACCTTTGGGCTGATGTTTTTTATATTCACCATAGGCGCGCTGCGCTGGGACAAACGCGCCATCGCACTTTCCTCGATGGTGTTCTTTTTGTATGGCGGCATGGTCTGGGGAGTACTTCCACGCGACCCCACCGTTTCATTCGAATCACACTTCTTCAGTGCAGTCATAGGTATCGTACTGGCCTTTATCCTGAAAAATATTGATTCACCACTACCCGAGAAAAAATACAGATGGGAAGGGGAGGATGAAATGGAGCAAGATGAAATACGGGAAGAGGAATGGAACCTCAAGGAATGAGCTAATTTAGGGGTTGGTGGTGTAATATCCGTCTCATGTGGAATGTATTGCCAAGATGACTAATTTTATATCGATGGCCGACCTTGAGGCTAGCCTGGCAGAAATAGAAAAATCACCGAGCCAGGAAGGGGCAGTAGACTTAATCGTTTGTCGTCCCCAAAAAAATGCACGTCAGGAGTTAGATGACGGTGAATTAACGATTGAAGAAGGCTTGATAGGAGATAACTGGAAAATGAGGGTGGCCGGATCTAAAAATCAATCCGTTCATCAGAATACGCAGCTTACCTTAATGAATTCCAGGGTAATAGCGGCAATTACAAAAAACAAAGATAGATGGCAGTTGGCAGGCGACCAGTTCTATGTAAATTTTGATCTAAGTAAGGGTAATATCCCGTCAGGGACACGCTTAAAAATTGGAACCGCTATTATAGAGGTTGCAGCAGAACCCCATTTAGGTTGTAAGAAGTTTGCAGAGCGTTTTGGTAAAGATGCCGTAAAGTTCGTTAATTCTACCGTCGGCCAGTTGCTGAATCTACGGGGTATAAATGCCAGAGTTATTGTTCCGGGTAACGTTACCATGGGTTCTTGCATAGAAAAGGTCGAAGCATAACTAATATGGATAGAACGCGTTCAACTTTTTCCTATAAGGTGAAATTCTGGAACACACTAAAATAATCAGACCAGTACGGAATTGGGTGGAAAGTGTCGTAGTGGGTCTGAACCTCTGTCCATTCGCCAAACGCGAACTGGTGAATAACCGGGTACGTTTTACTGTGACAGAAGCGGACACGGAAGAACAGCTGTTGATGGATATACAAGACGAGCTGGAATTACTGAATAGTGACGAAGAAATTGAAACCACCTTATTGATTCACCCCAATGTGTTGCAGGACTTTTACGATTACAATCAGTTTCAAAACCTTGTTGATAGCCTGCTGGAGCAGATGGAACTGAACGGTGTTTATCAGATAGCCAGTTTCCATCCGGACTACCAATTTGGCGGTACCGAACCAGATGATGTGGAGAATTATACCAACAGATCTCCCTATCCCATGCTTCACCTGATCCGGGAGGAAAGCCTGGAGCAGGCCATCGCCAGTTACCCGGATCCAGATCAGATTCCCGAGCGTAATATAGAGCTACTCAAAAGTCTGGGAAGGGATAAGATGCAGGCATTATTGCAGGCCTGTTTTGATGATGCCGAAAAATAAGAAAGCGGCATGGCCTACTTGTCACGCTTTGCTGCGGGTGGTAACGTAGATATACTCATTAACTAACTGATTTGGAAAATAATTATAACTAAAACTGAAAAAATCTAAAACGAGATGAGGGTGTACCTTAACTCATTTAACACGTTTTATGATTAATGAGGTATGAAAAATGAAAGGGCAATGGATAGGCACATATCAAGGAAGTGCTGAAGGGAAGTTGATGGTTAATATTGATGAAATCGATGACCGTTTTGAGTGTGTCGCGTACGTAAATCCTTCAGAACGCGGTTTGCCTATCTCCGTTGCTTATTTTTCAGCTGATAACAAAAAATCCAAACAAAAAGTTAGGGCCTATGTTAATCCTGTTGATCCAAGAACTGGATATCAATGTAAATGGGAAGACATTAAAGAACTTTATGATGAAAGAGTTTTACATTCGGAAGCAGCAGATGTAACTCTGAATATTATAGATAACAAATTAAATATAGATGCTGTCTCAAATATTGGTGGTACTCTATCAAGTGTCCTGATTAAGCCATCGGAAGAAGATACGTCAAAAATTCTAGGCAGAGAAATGTCTTGGACTGAGTTTAAGTCTCATATTTCTACAATCTCGAAATCTAGATATCTATTTAGAGGTCAGAAAGAACCTTGGAGGTTGAGGACATCTTTCCATCGACGCGGCCGCTATCGTATAAGTCAATTTACAAGAAAGGATGTTACACAGTTACATAATAGGCTTAGTGCTATTACAGACCACTATTTTGATTTATCTGTACCAGAGCAGAATGGTTCATTTTTTAACCTACTACAGCATCACGGTTATCCCACTCCATTATTAGATTGGTCATATTCACCGTATGCCGCAGCATTTTTTTGCCTTTCGAGATTGGCCCATTAAATACAGTGGCGATGGACATGCCAGAATCTATATTTTTAACAATAAAGCTTGGCAAAAAGATTTTGAACAAATTCAAAATTTGGATCCACCATACCCACACTTATCGGTAATGGAATTTATTGCACTTGATAATCCAAGGCTTGTGCCTCAGCAAGCTGTAACGACCGCAACAAATATTGATGACATCGAAGCGTATGTACTTGAGCAAGAATCTAAATCTGAGACAGATATTCAATATCTTCAGGCAATAGATATTCCTGCTAGTGAGAGAGAAGAAGCAATGAGAGAGATGAGGTTTATGGGGATTACTGCTGGCTCAATGTTCCCAAGTATAGATGGAGTTTGTGAGGAGCTTAGAGAACGTAATTTTGAGAAATAGGAATTTTGGGTAGGACTCATTTTTTTCAAATTAGGGAAACAGCACTCGAAACTGTAGCTGTTTATTGTGTAAATCCCATATGTCGCACCGAGCAACGGAGCTTTTGTGGGAATAGCCCGAAGGGGTGTGGCAAGGATGCCGCTCGTTGGACGTCAGCACATGGAAGCGCTGTCGGCCAGCCCCCTCAAAAGTGAGTAGCGCAGGGAATCCGAAGGATGTGACATTCGG
>DAOWEP010000138.1 GCA_030638455.1 Gammaproteobacteria bacterium | reverse complement strand
CCCTCTAATCCCCCGTTGGGTTGATCGAAAATTCACTGATTTTCTCCATCTTGCTTAACCTGGATGCCAGTGCATGGAAGTTATTCAGTTTATGCGTATAGATCGTCATTTGATACTGGAAAATTCTACCCTCGTCTTCCAGGGAATAACTGGGGTGGTAAGCATTTATATCATACTCCGAAATAATATCAGCGAGCTCATCTTTAGAAATGATATCGGACCGCTTGAAACGAACCATTAGTCGGCCAAAACGACGGGTCGGCATTACAGATTCTATCTTACCAAACAAACTCAATACGACCAGTGTAATCGCAGTGGCAGCGAAGGCGGGCATGTAAAAACCCATCCCAATTATAATACCGATAGAGGCCACCATCCATATTGATGCTGCTGTCGTTAGACCGCGGACGGACAACTTTTCCTTCATGATCACACCGGCACCCAGAAAACCAATACCGGTCATAATGCCCTGGGCCATACGCGTAGGGTCGACCCGAATCGTTTCCAGTGGCATATCTTTTAAAAGATCCCATTGGTAAAAAGTCAGTAACATGAGTAATGCAGATGAAACACATACCAGTGAATGTGTTCTTATCCCGGCAGGACGTCCATGAAAGGCCCTCTCAATGCCAATAACACCGCCGGCCGAGAGTGCTAGCAGTAGCCTTGAGGCAATATCAATGCTCGTGGAAAAATCACCCATCCGTTGCTCCAATTGTTATTTAACTAATTTTACATGGCACTACCTGGAGGCTAGTATCAGAAACCAGATAAAGAAAAATTCCATTATCATTAGTGTAGAAAATATACCACCAAATTTTATTTTTATACCATTGTAATCAGATACATCGGCAACAAATCAGGATACTGAAACCGACCCCTTATATGGTTTATTTCTGACGAATTGTAACGACTCTTTTTAAATAAGAAAGAATTTTGCATATCCTGCCTCTTCCAAATCCTGAAAAAAATGATAAAGTTCGTTCGCTCATAGCCGATTCATTGCTTGGTAACTTGCTCACCCACTCTGTAAGCGTACCTTATTAAGGTGTTGGAGCAGCCCAGCTACTGACTGCAAAATAACAAAAAAATATTAAAGCAACATTAATTATAACAATAACGTATTGTAATAGAAGGAATTATGGGAAAATCACTGGTTATCGTCGAGTCTCCGGCAAAGGCAAAAACCATTAATAAATATCTGGGTAAGGACTTTATTGTAAAGTCCAGCGTGGGTCATATTCGTGATCTCCCGGCCAGTGGTAGCGCATCTGCTAAATCAGCGATGACCCCGGCTGAACGTGGCAAGCTCGCCAGTGAGGCCAAAAAACTCCCCCCCAAGGAAAGAGAAAAGCGCAAACAGGAGCGCGCCCAAAAAGCAATGATCAAGCGTATGGGTATTGACCCAGAGCATGGCTGGAACCCACAGTACGAAGTTATGCCAGGAAAAGAAAAGGTTGTCGCCGAACTAAGCAAACTTGCACAAAATGCTGACACCATATATCTGGCAACTGACCTTGACCGCGAAGGAGAGGCCATTGCCTGGCATCTGCGTGAATCCATTGGTGGTAAAAAGACTCAATATAAACGTGTAGTCTTTAACGAAATCACCAAAAATGCGATACAGGAAGCCTTTGCACATCCTACCAACCTGAATATGGATCAGGTCAATGCCCAACAGGCAAGAAGATTTCTGGATCGTGTAGTCGGGTACATGCTTTCACCTCTGTTATGGAAGAAGCTTGCCAGAGGTCTCTCTGCAGGCAGGGTGCAATCTGTTGCGGTTCGACTGGTAGTAGAACGTGAACGTGAGATCAATGCATTTAACCCGGAAGAATACTGGGAAGTACATGCTGATCTTCAGGCGCCCGCTGGTGGTGAACTACGTACACAGGTTTTCAAATACAAAGATGAAAACTTCCGGCCCGTTAACAAGGAACAAACGGACGCCGCATTAGCCGTTCTACAAAAAGCAGCGCATAAGGTTGTAAAACGCGAAACCAAGCCATCCAGCAGCAAACCCAAAGCACCTTTTATTACCTCAACCTTGCAGCAGGCAGCAAGCACACGACTGGGCTTTGGCGTAAAGAAAACCATGATGATGGCACAGCGCCTTTATGAAGCAGGTTACATTACCTATATGCGTACAGACTCAACCAACCTGAGTACTGAAGCAGTAGAAACCTGCCGCGCATACATTGATAGCCGTTATGGAGACAAGTACCTGCCTGAAAATCCCGTTATCTACTCAAGCAAGCAGGGTGCGCAGGAGGCTCATGAGGCCATCAGACCCTCGGATGTAAACAGGATGATGTCAGACCTGGAAGGCGTAGACCCGGATGCAGTACGGCTCTATGAAATAATCTGGCGCCAGTTTGTATCCTGCCAGATGACACCGGCCCGCTTCGACAATACTACTCTGACAATAGATGCAGATGGATATGAACTGCGAGCAAAAGGACGAGTAGTAAGATTTGACGGCTGGACAAAGGTTGCACGTCAGCAACCAACTGGTGCAGATGATGTAACCCTGCCAGCAATCGAAGAAGGTGAAATATTAAACTTAATCAAGCTGGATCCTTCACAGCATTTTACCAAGCCACCACCACGCTTCAGTGAAGCCAGCCTTGTTCGTGAACTTGAAAAACAGGGAATTGGCAGGCCATCGACTTATGCCAGCATTATTTCCACAATTCAGGATCGTGGTTATGTAACCGTGAGACAACGCCGGTTCTATGCAGAAAAAATTGGCGAGATAGTTACAGACAGATTAACTGAAAACTTTAAGGAACTGATGGACTTTGGTTTTACTGCAAACATGGAAGAAAGGCTGGATGATATTGCCGAAGGCAGAAACAACTGGCAAGACGTACTCAACGCATTCTACACTGACTTTAAAAAACAACTAAAAAAAGCAGACAATGATAAAAATGGCATGAGGGGTAATGAGCCTATACCCGTTGATATGCAATGCCCGGACTGTGGTCGCGATATGGCTATTCGTACCGGATCAACCGGTGTTTTTATGGGCTGCACTGGCTACAACCTGCCACCCAAGGAACGCTGCAAAAAAACAATCAACCTGATCCCGGGTGAAGAAGCCGAAAGCGTGGACGGAGATGATGAAGCCGAAGCAAGGTTATTGATGGAAAAACACCGCTGTCCTAAATGTGGAACGGCCATGGATCATTATCTGATTGATGAAGACAGAAAAATGCATATTTGCGGCAATAGCCCTGACTGTTCCGGTTATGAAGTTGAAAAAGGCAAGTTCAAGATCAAAGGCTACGAAGGCCCGATAATTGAGTGCGATAAATGCGGCACAGACATGGAGCTGAAATCGGGACGTTTCGGAAAATACTTTGGCTGCAATAATCCCGAATGTAAGAATACCCGCAAACTACTTAGAAATGGTGAAGCTGCGCCTCCCAAGGCAGACCCTATACACATGAAAGAACTGCCCTGTGAAAAATCAGATAGCTACTTCATACTACGTGATGGGATGGCTGGACTATTCCTGGCATCCAGTGCATTTCCACGTTCAAGAGAAACCCGCGCGCCGCTTGTTGAAGACCTGATAAGACATAAAGAAGAACTGGATCCAAAGTTCCTGTATCTACTTGAAGCACCTGCCCAGGATGATAAGAAAAACCCTGCTGTTATCCGCTTCAGCCGAAAAAACAAGGAACAGTACATCATGTCTGAAAAGGATGGAAAGGCGACCGGGTGGACGGCCCATTATCAGGATAAAAAATGGGTAGAGAGTAAGGCGGTAAAGAAGAAAACCACCAAAAAGAAAGTAGCAAAGAAGAAAACTGTGAAAAAGAAAACAACTGCAAAGAAAAAGACTGCTGGCAAAAAAACCAGCGCTGCGGCCCGAAAAAAGGCTGGTTAGTACTCTGCCAGGTTAGTACTAATGGATCACTAAATAACCGGGCTCTGGAATCAGAGCCCGGGGAATTCATTCTTCAACTGGTAATCAGGGATCTAATCACTTCCCCTCTGTTGGGAAACCTGATCCTTAATAAACCGTTCTACAAACCTGTGGGCCTGTTTCTCGAGTTCTCTGAACTCCACACCATGATGAATAATTCGCTTCGATCTTGATGTTGCGCTTTTCTCTTCACGTATATACCTTATTACACATGGCAGCACCACTCCCTGGGCACAGACTTCAGGGGAAGTCGGCATTTCTATTGCAAATTCATCACCTACCATACCTATATGCGACGGAGCTACCAGTCTTGCCCCACTAAGGCTGATATCCGTCATTGCCACCGAAATCTTTTTCTCGCCGTCTGTCATCATCAGCATAATGGCGAGATTCTCCAGTGGTACGCGGATGCCACTACGCAACATCACTCCTTGTACTCCTTCGGGATATTTTAAGTGAAGATGAGGATATGGCTTGAGGCTGGTTTGTATTACCGTGCTCTCAAAGGCATAGTTTGAATCACCACTGGTATAACGCACGATAAAACCACTACCATCATCAAGCTGCAATGGTGATCCATCATGTTGTGGCATGGTTACTAACAGACTCTTGCCATCCAGATATCCAATCAGTGTTACTGGATAACTTTCATGGTTACCATCTGTCTCCAGATCCACATGCATTGTGGAGCCTACGGAAAGATTCAACTCTGTATTCTTCATTAATTCCCCTTCGTAAAATCAGATCCCCTCAAGGATTTAGCTTAAGGTAGATTTATTATTATTCTTAAATGATCGATATCTGTTGACTACATATCGACATGAATGCCCTATCAATTTACCCTTAATTTTATACCTAATTCGATAATTTTATTATTTTGGAAAAAATATAAGATCATGATTATATTAGATAATATATTATCACCTTGACAAAAACAGTCTTATACAGTAAGTTAGTAAACGTTCACTTATTATTGTTTAACCTTACCCAGGCCTGAAGTGCCTGTTATTTCCTGGAGGTAATGATCATGACCGATTTTAATCTTGAACTCGATGCAAGGGGGCTAAACTGCCCATTACCAATACTACGCGCTAAAAAATCTATTAACGAGCTGGAATCCGGGCAAGTACTAAAAGTCATCTCTACAGATCCTGGCTCGATAAAAGATTTTGATTCTTTCTGCAAACAAACAGGCAATACGCTACTTTCATCAGAAGACGCTGGCAGTGAGTTTACATTTTTAATTAAAAAGCACTAGTCCTCTTTTACTCGCGGCTCATAGACCACGGACGGTTTTGATCCTGTAACCTGTTACCTGCATCTATTACTTAAAGAGGCTACCACATGGCCAAGCGCCTGAAAGCAGCTGAACGCAAAGCATCCATTCTTGCTGTTTCAAAGATATTATTTGCTGACAAGGGATTCCATGGTGTTTCGGTGGACGAAATTGCACAACGCCTGGGGGTCAGCCCTGCTGTCCTGTACAAACATTTCGATTCCAAGGAAGCGCTGTATGAAGCAGTACTGGATGAAATTTCATGTAAACGCGAAAGTTATGTTGAGGCAGTTGTACAGCAACCAATGGACTTTGCACGAGTGCTTGAGGCCATGACCAGGGTTTATGTAGAAAGTATTGCGAAAGACCCGGACTACCTAAAAATGGAAATGCACAGTGTGCTGGAAGGTAGTGCGGTAACAAAACAGTTTTTTGAAAACCGCTGGAGGTCGTTTACAGATTATATTGAATTCAACATGCAGGAATTGATGCCTAAAGAGAAGGTGGCCAACATCAATCCCAAGGTGGCAAGTCTTATGTTTCAGGGGATGATCCGGGAGGCCTTATATGCAAAATGTATATATCATTCTGACCGTTATCGAGAGATTGATTTACAAACCCTCGTAACCACCCTGACAGGCCTTTTTCTTGTTGCTATCGGTTACCAACAGCATACAAACATATCCTGATGCTTTATCACTCTGATAGAGCGTTAGCCCGCTACAAGCATCTGATATTCCTCCTTATCAACTATTATTTTTTTGTAAGACTTTATAACTGTATTGAAAATATCTACCCAATATTCTGAAAACTGCACCCCTTTGCAAGAATTGATTTCTATGATCGCACGCATGACCGGTCGCCTGTAATCTCGATAAGATTGTTTGATCGTCATCGCTACCAGAGTATCTGCTATCGCCAGAATTTTTGCGCCATCACATATTGAGCTACCGCTTATCTTCTCCGGATACCCCAGACCATCTTCCCTTTCATGGTGCTGCATAACCATCTTGGCAGCTTCATCCCAATTGCCTATCCGGTAAAGTAGTTCAGCACCCAGCAAAGGGTGCTCCTGCATTTTTCTTCGTTCCAACTCATTTAGTTCACCTTCTTTATTTAAAGGCGAAGAAGACAAAAAGGTCATGCCAAAATCATGCATTAATACAGCGGCCTCAAGTTGTCTTGCATTAATCGGATATCCTGCCTCTCTATTCATAGACATACAAAGGTTTAATATCTTGTCACCTCGACCTATCCAGTTCGGATTACATTCCTCTATCTTGCACATAAGATCTCTAAAGTAGGACATATCTGTAGACTGCGTAGTCGCCACAACCGAGGACAAATCTATTTCAGAATCTTTATTTACCGGAGGTTCGACAAAAACACTCTGGTCTTCCTGTATTTCAAGATAAATGGCATTCGATGCTTCCATAATCCTGCTATCAAGATCAGCGTCACCACCAGCTCTTAATGCGACCAATGCCTGTTTGACAAGATCAAGATGGTCATCAACTAGAGGTTTCCCCGTGAAAATCTCTTCCGTTGCCCTCCGTAAATGATCGATAGACATCATGATGATGTCATTTAGCTTTTCGCTAAAAGGAAATGTTCCGATTTTAATATCTTCAAGAATTGCCAGTATACTCTTACAAAATGCAGCAGCCTCATCATATCCGCCTATACCAAGGATTGATGTTATTGAATGGAGCCTGTGAATAAATATATTGAGAAGATCGTCATCAACTTTTTCATGCTCAAACCTGACCAGGATCGATTCAATCTCATCAAACGCTTCTCTTGATTCATCAACGAAATTTTCCAGGAGCTCTGCGTTATATTTCTCTGGTATCTCGGTCATATTCATATGTATAAGTCTCAACTATTATTGAAAGCGATAAATAGCGCTTGTTGTTCTCGGAAACTCTTTCCTTCTTTTAATTACCTGTTTAGTGTATTGAATCAATTATACACTCGATCGGACTAACCAACATGTCCGTCCCGGAATCAGGAAACATAATGTTAGCACTTCTAAGTTCACTTATTTCCTGAGAACTTATTGATATTGCCAATGTCATTACAGGGGTAGATTGGTACTGGCTTGAATCACGCAATTCCTTGATAAATTCAATCCCACCCATAACAGGCATTTGGATATCCGTAATCACCAGATCAAACTGGCTTTCCTGTGCCAGCAACAACGCTACTTTTCCGTTCTCAGCCTCGGTAACCTTATAGCCGGCACTCTTTAATGTCTTCTTGATGGCCATTCGCATAGATTCTGAATCGTCCACAACTAAAATATTAGCAGAACGTGACATTGCAAAACCCCCTTAACCTCAAGAAGCTTAAGAGATAATGGCAACAGCACCGGAGAAATAGAGACAGAGAACCTGGGATACAGAAAAGCAAGGCCATGAATTCGACTTGAAGTCAGTGTAGACCATTACTTATTTGCTTCGGCGATTCCGCTGTCATAGGGCGTTGCCCCTTAGACCGGTGATTTTGCGCCCCCAACCTTTCGGGAGGGGTTGCCCTTTATCAAAACAAAAAATATCAAAACAAAAATCAGAACTACTTCACACTTTTATCGGCACTATTCCTCATTTACTTTAGTGTTTATCGGCAGGGAATGCCGGAGTTTATTTCAATTGTAATATATTGATATTTATATAATTATTTATGCATTTCGCTCTTGAGTCTACTATAACCAATGTCGGTATACCTTAAAGTGGCATACAAATCAGTCTTATAATTACTCTTTTCGAAATGCGTACGCCAGCTAATCCTGTTGAATATCATCGAAGGAATTTCGTACCTTTTCAAAGCTCCCCCGATAATTAACCGCATCCCCATAATCAACAAATTTTTCATAACGACTATGCAATGCCATCATCTTTCTGGCATGTTTAATAGGGCACCAATGCTGCTCTGTTCGGGCTGCAACCTCCTGCACATAGGTCACCACCCCATTAAAGTACCCACATAAGGTACAACTGATTTTTTCAAGCGGATTTAGGTAACTCAAGTATTGCCTGTCTACAACAATATACTCACTCCGCCTGACCTTCGGAATCCCGTACACAGGAAAACAGGAAAACTGATAAAGCGAAATTATCAAATCCATGATAACAGCGACCACCATACAGAGCCCGATTGCTGGTGCCGTAGCCAGATTCCTGAGCGAAATTCCTGCTATATATCGAAGTGTGCCTTTGTATAGTTTTTTATGTTGCGCCTTGACCTCCTGGCTAAAGCGAATCCTCTTCTCATGCACTTCATATAGAAAATCCTTTTTCTTTTTATCCAGCTCTGCCAAAAGCTCATCTTCAAGCTGTCTGATATTTTTCAGTATATTTTCCAGTCTGTCGTCCATAGTCTGCCTCTTCAGTAAGGGCCTGCTAATAAGCAATACTTTATAGTTTAAGCCTTTAAAATCATTACGCAAAAATGCAAACGGCAGCTTAAAAGCTGCCGTTTGCAATAGTAAATCCCCTTCTACATCTTGTTACTATCATGTTTGTATGTATATTTCATTACCCAGATCTTTGAACTCTACTGCTTTTTCT